>JAISIJ010000336.1 GCA_031262245.1 Oscillospiraceae bacterium
GCAACGGATTTACTGCCTCAAAGAACAATTTAATACCCGAATATAGAATCCCTGATGAGGATTCTGCTAAAATCGCAAGTGGTAATATTTATAGAATTGATAGAAATGGTAATAGAGATTTGGTAGCATTTTATGACATAGAGGCCAAACGTGCTGATGGTAAAAAAGGTAAATTTATTGAGATTGGAGAATAAAAAAATGAATATCAAAGACGGATTATATGTCGTTTATAATGGGAAGGAATATTATTCGTATGATAAAAAAGAGTATTTTAAATTACTGACATCCGAAGAAGAAGAAGGTTTTAAATTATGTAATGAAAACGAACATGGTAAAACATATAGAAAATTTATTCTTAGGTCAGAAGCAAGTGACTGCTATAAAATTAACACATATGCAATTCATGAAGGTTTTAACTGTGTAATTTTAGGTGGTAAAGACAAAGAGCACCGTGATATATTTTTTAATGGTCCACGTAATGAAGAAGAATTAAAATCTATTAATGTTGAAAAAGCGTTGAAAGTAGTTTTTAAAGTTTGGGATAGAATTTTATATCGGAAAATAGACGTCCCAATCGAGGAGTTAGAATTTTATGAAGTTAAGTCAGAATATGACTTATGGGCTAATTAAGGTAAAGGGCGGAAATCTCCGCCCTTTTATATTTATAGATAATTGAAATACGCAAAAAACAAAATGTTGATTTTTATAAATTTCGAAATTCTTCTATGTCTATTTCTTTATTTTGAATTTCAAATGCAATATCATATATCGTTTTTTTAGCAACATCATTTAATTTATCTGTATTCTTTACTATAACTTTTTCAGCCAATGAACAGGCCTCATCGGTATTATAGTAATAGCCGTTATTTTCTTCAATTAAAAACGCATCAACCATTTCTATCATTTTATTTTTTTCTTCCATTATTTGTTCATATTCAATTATGGATTCTAAGTTTTCGTATACTTCAAGCCAAGACTCCTCAATTTCTTCAACTAATTTATCAGGGTTAAATAAAGCCTTATGTAGAAAATTTTCAATTTCGTCATAACTTTCAAAATATTCACAGTAATATTGCCCATTATTAAAAATTTTCTTTAATTCATTATCAATATCAATATTGTCAATATTAATTCTTTTTCTTAAACAAATTAATAATTCTTTTAAGTGATTTAAATCGACTGAAATATCATCATTGCAGTACAAATTAATAAACATTAAAAAACAAAAAGAAAAATTATTATATTTTCTATCATTAAAGCCATACTTTATATATTCATAGCAAAAAAATTCTTCTTCAGTTTCTTTTGAAATATGTAATATCTTTAACACATTATAAAAAGCCTTTTCAAATCCAAATAAATATGACTTAAAGCATAATCTAAAAGCAATATATGAATTATATTCAAATATCTGTGCATTGAAAAACATTGTCCCTAAAGCATTTAATCCCCTTGGATAAAGTGACATTGATAAATTTATTAATAAATTTAAAATTTGTTTATACAATAGTAGCTCTTCGTTTGTCCAAGGTTGAATTTCATCATATTTATCAGAACAACGATTTTGAAAATTGTTTTGAACTTTATCTTCATTTCCATTTTTAAATAACTCAAGAACTCTTTGCATATCCTTTTCTTTATCACCTTGATAATTACATAACGGAACATCACTATCAATAATTTTCATAACTATTTCAATAATTTCATTAATAGAATAATTATCTACTGATACTTTTGAAATTGTCAAAAAATTATCAGAAACATCAAAACTCACATCATTCCACCCCATAGCAACAATAAAACATTCCAAAATTAACAAACTGTCCGATTCCGAAAATCGCAAGTAATTTTGTAACTGTTTGCTTAAAACATTTACCGCTCTTTGGTGCTCACTTTTGCCTTTGTTGTGAACTTCAAGAAGTAATTTCCAATCATCAAGTTCTAATGGGTCTAATATAAATTTCCTGTTAAATTTATTGCTTTTCCCGGGTAAAAAATCACCGAGAATTGCTCGCAAACGTTTTGGATTATTTATAACCTCAATACCACATTCCCTAATTGCTTTTTGCAAAGCGTTAATCATTAATTGCTTATTCATTTTATAATCCTCCTATTTTATAATTATACTTAGTGTTTTTCTTTTCTCATTCAACTGCATTTGATAGCTGCCACCGAAGAATGCGGTTTTGAAAATTCCTTGAATACTGCCTTGCATTGCCGATTGAACAATTGCTCCGATTTCATTCTGGTTTGGAAATTTTGCGGAAAATTTCACTTCGAAACTCCTCTGCCCTTTCTTTATGCCGGCAATGAGATGTTTTTTTAACTCATCTTTGGTTGAAAACAGTAAGCCGTTTTTTGCGAAGTAATTATCTTCTGTTCTATCGCACTTCGGCAGCAAATTCCTATCCCAAGTATGGTCTATGGCAATATCGGCATCAGTGATGTTCAAATGGCTGTGGCATTTCATATCGCCGTCACGAGAGCAACTGTCCCAAGTTACATCT
>JAISIJ010000379.1 GCA_031262245.1 Oscillospiraceae bacterium
ACAACGCATTATGAGTATGGTGACACAAGTGACACGCAAGCGTATAACGCATACAACTATCTTGTAAATAAAAATGCGGTTTGCCAAGGTATAACTTTGGCTTTTGATTATGTTGCGGAACGTGCAGGGGTAGAGTGTAATTTTGCGTTTAGTGATGAGATGCGGCACGTTTGGAATGTGGTTAAATTGGAGGGTAAATGGTACTATATTGACCTAACTTGGAATGATTACTCGCACATTGGGGTATGTGAGCAGGGAGGATTTTTTAGTTTCGGAGGAGAAATTTTCTCGAACGCATTATGCTTGGTATCAGAATTACGAAACGGGAAATGAATATGATTGGGCTTTTTGGCGTGAGATTGATTCAAATATGGTTTACATAAACGGGTTCTGGTGGTTTATTGATAACGGGAATTTGTGTAGATATAACTTTACTGAAAATGTTATTGAAGAAATGAAATATATTTCTGAAAATGCCGCAAGTTTAGCTTATATAAACGGCAAGATTTATTACAATAACATTGCCGAAAACAGCGTTTACGGGTATGATTTAAGCACAGGTGAGAATGTAAAAATCTCAATAGAACTTAATAAAAACGGTACGGTTTGGGGTTTGGCGGAGCAGTACGGCGAGTTGATTTTAACGATAAAATCGAGTTTTTATGCCGTTGATACATATTACAGATTAAATACTGATTTAGGCGCTGTTTTCCCTTATGATTATAAGATTTTAGCCACAACAAAATGTGACACATATGACACGGATAGGAATGGGAGTGTGAATATAGCGGATATAGTTTTTGTGCAAAAAATCATAAATAACAGGCAATATTCAAACTGTGCGGACTTCGATAACAATAGGGTTGTAAATGTGATTGATAGTGCGATGATTAAAAAAGCATTATTTCAGATGTAGACAAAATCATTCATAACAAATAACTTTAAAGGTGGGTTGTGGGGTGTTTGGGTATAAAGAAAACGAACTTCCGGCGGTACTATCACCGGAAGAGGAGAAAAATTTATTTTTGAGATATAAAAACGGCGATACATCGGCAAGAGAAGAACTGATTAAACATAATTTGCGTATGGTTATGGGTATTTTGCAAAATTACAGACGTTATAAGCTTGATGAAGAAGATATGGCGAGCGAGGGTGTTAAGGGGTTAATAATCGCTATTGATAAATTTGATGTCTAAGATTTCTCAGCAAATAAAAAATGTATCACCAAAAGTTTTCATCTTAAGTGTTTTAAACAAAAAATATCATATACTATATTCTTTTGGAAGTTTATATTTTAAAATTGTATCATTATAATCTACAACGTCAATAGGAATAAATATATTGTTTGGAATTAAATATTCTTTTGAATATGGTTGACCCGAAATTAAAAAAGGTACTTGTAAATAAACAGAATATAGTAAAACAGATAAACGATTATCGGCATAATTAACTATAGGTTTATTATAAAATCCACCGACAGTTATACTAACGATAGGAAGAATAGATGTAAAACCATGTTCTTCTAGTAAATTTTCACTTAGTAAATATAAATCTTCTGCACCAATTAATTTGCAAAATTGTTTTTTACTGAATTCTTTTACTCTTATACCTGTTTCAGCAGCAATGACGAACTTATTTAAAGTTACCATTTTAGGTATTCCGTCAATATCAAGTGTGCCATAAGAAGATACAACTATGCGAATAATATTTCTTTCATTTGGGTCAAATCCTCTAATATTATTAGGCGATAAGTTTTCGTTTAATTTATAAGGGGGTAATACTTGAATAGACATAATTATTTCTCCTTAAATTAATATAATAAAAAATTTATGAAATACCGTCAGCTCTTCTGTTCCTTTTCCAAATCTTCTTTTGAACTCTAATTTTTCCTTCTTTCTTTTTAATTTTGACACCGCAGCTTTCAACATAAAGAATTGAGGCAAATATTACCTCTCGACTTAAGCGAGTATTAAACTGCAAAATTGCTGTTACTGCATTAATGTATTCATTTTGATCTTCATAAGGTAATGAAACATAAGAGTCCATAAATATCCTATCGAAATAAAATTTTCTTTCATTATATCATTTCTCATTAATTTGTCAATAAATTTTAACAATATAATTAGTTATTTGTGCGTTTAGCACAAATAACTACCCCTGCAGGGGGTAGTTTGAATACATTTAATGTAAAATGCTCTGCGAAGAAAAAATTTTCTGTAAAATATGCAATTTTGCAATTCTCCGCCTTTACTTTTAATAAAAAACACTTTACAAACATAAGAAACTGTGGTAGAATAACGATGTTAAGGATTTTTACAGGAGGGGTTAATATGCCCGAATTATGTAGATTTTACAATATTGTAATTAAAATGCTGTATTCTGATAATATTCAACATAATAAGCCGCATTTTCACATTTATTATGCGGAACACGAAGCTTCAATAGGGGTTGACGGTGAGTTGCTTGCAGGGAGTTTACCGGTAAAGCAGTTAAAACTTGTGCGTGCTTGGGCTGTAATCCACGAGGAAGAATTATATGAAGCTTGGAATATGGCTGTGAAAAATACGCCGTTTAAGAAAATTGAACCTTTAAAATAGGAGGTAAATATGTATATTTTAGATGATGTTGCGTATGCAGGTGAAGTTACTCCGTTATTGAAAATAGCAAAAATCAGAGCTTTATCTGATTATAAATTATTTGTTGTTTTTAACAATAATACTATGGGGATATTTGATTTCAAGCCGTTTTTAGAGGAAATTGCTTTTGAACCTTTAAAAGAAATTTCAAAATTTCAGGGTGTTTATCTCGAATATGGTGTGCCTGTTTGGGAAAATGGTGAAATTGATATTGCACCCGAGTTTATAATCAAGAGTGAGTATTTTCAAACACTTACTGCCTCGGAAGTATCAAGATTATCGGTTTAAAAGATAAAATATAACATTTAGCTGTTCAAGTTATGCTTGAACAGCTATTATTTTTGCCAGACAAAATATTGTTGACATAAGCAAAGGGGGCAAAAGCAATGCTATATGTAAGTAAAATTGAAGGTGAAAAGATTTTCATTACTGATACTTCGGAGGGTAGTGAAACTGTGTTTACAGAGAGTGAAATATTTGAACTTGCGAGAAATCATAAAAAGGTTTACGGGGTTAATTTGGATAAACAATTGATTTATCCGTTGATGTTGATAAAGAAAAAGAAAAATCTTGATATGAGTTGTTTGGGGTATATGGGGAAGTATTCACCTACCAAAATCAAATACGGTTTTGGAGTTGACTACAACGATTTGGGGTATTCAACACATTGCGAACACAAGGCGCAAATACATTCAAGAGAATATTTGTATTGGCTGGAAAAAGATAAATTATGCAGTGAAATGGCTACGTTGTTTTTTCCTTTTAGACAAGAAGCACCGATAGAAAATGATGTGTTTTCAAAGCCTTTTATTATTACACGCAGAGACGGCAGCAATGAGGAAATTAGCCCTGAGGAGGTAGCTTTTACGAGAGAAAAATCATTAAGGGGTTTTCCATTGGACTTAAGCACGTTCAGAGAATGTTATTAAGGCATTTGAAGAAGAACCTGACAATTCTTTTCATCGTTTTTATACATATTATGGGTGCGAAGCGAGTTATGAGGAAATGGGGTTGTTAAGAGATAAACCTTGTGATGGCGTGTATAAATATGGCAAAATTTTAGCTAATAAAGATAAAATAGGGCATATAAAGCTGAAAACTTTCGGTATAAAGGTGGTTAAGGAGGACGGTACTGAACTTGATACACGGAGATTTCCGTTGCAGTTGGTATATGCGCCCACGGGGTTGGTGTTTAAAGAGGTGCACGATTCACTTAAACGATATACTGTGGATAGTGTTATAAAAGCATATCAAGAAGCAAAAAGATTAAAATTTGAGTGTTTGAATGGCAATTTTGATATTGATGTAAAGGCTTATGAGGATTGGAAAGAGGTAGTTTTAGGTGGGGATAAAAATTCACAGGCGAAGCGGAATTTGTTGGGTTTAGGTGATTATAAAATGACTCCCGAGGGAGCTTTACTTTGGCTTGAACCGGGGCGTGGTGGTAAGTGTGTTATACCTAAGAATTGTAGGGAGTTGAAACCGGGGTGTATTAAGTTTCACAGAGGAGTTTTTGAGTTAGAGATAAACGAAAATATTCGGAAAAGTGCAGTAAAAGCGATTGAGGTGGATAGGTATAGTACGAAATTGATAATGATTTATATCAGAAAATAAAGCCTGTGCAAGGAATTTCGGATATTATTTACGAAAAGGTTCTTGAAGTAGCAAATTACAAGCTGGACACAGGTGCTTCTGTTGAAGAGATAGCAAAAGAATTTAATATGACACAAGCTTTGGTTTATGATTATTTAGGCAAGCGATTGTTGGATATAGATAAGGAATTATATAAAAAAGTAAAATCTATGCCGCGAGCACCACGAAAAAATAAGGGATTAACTTGTGCCTTAAAAGAAAAGATTTTGGAAATAGCAGAATATATGTTAGAAACAGGCGAATCGGTAAAGAATACAGGTGAAAAATTCGGCGTTTCAAGAACAACGCTGTATAATTATTTCAATGATTATTTGCCGGAAATCGACAATGAAATGTATTTAAAAGTGCAGGCTGTATTGAGCCGCCCTATTTCTAACGAAACGGCTTTAGAAATAGCAAAATACAGAATTGAACATAAAGCTACTTATTCTGAGCTTAGTGAAAAATTCGGTTTTTCGGAAAATCAAATTTCATACTTTTTTCGCCATAGGCTGAAGTTGTTAGATAATAAGCTGTATACTCAAATACAGTTAATAAACGAGGAGACAAAACAAAATCAAGAAAAGATTTTAGAAATAGCAAAATATCAAATTGAACATCGCAGTAGTTATTCAGAACTTGCAGAGATTTTCGGCATTTCAAAGGGTACAGTAGAAAAATATTTAAATGAACGCTTGCCTGAAATAGATGAGATATTATACAATCAGCTTTTTCTTAAGCGAAAAAAATCTGAGTTTTTAGATAAACGGGTTTTAACAATAGCGAAGTATCGGTTGGAAACAGGTGAAACTTATGCGGAAATTGCGGAGAAGTTTAATCTTTCGGAATCTTGCGTTTACAATTATTTACATAACCTTTTACCACAGATAGATGAGGAGTTATATTCCCGGTTGGGTATAAAGAAGCAGAAAACTTTGGATGTTTCGGAAATAGCGAGGTATAAGTTGGAAACAGGGGCAAGTGATAAAGAGGTAGGTAAAAAGTTTGGGGTATCGGATTCCACTATTGCGAGATATCTAAATAAAATCTCGCTTAAAACAGATAGAAATTTATATGAGCAGATTATGGCAACACGCAAGAGAAAGCGTAATTGTAAGGGGGTGAATGGCAATGATTAAAGCAAAAAACAGTAAAGTGATTTGGATTATAAAAGCAATGCTATTTCTTTTCGTGCTTTTCGGATTTTGGCGAGATATTCTGCTTATAAATGCCGAAGATACCATTGAAATTAAGCAATATTCCATTTCGAGCGTTGTTGATGTAGAAAAATCTGAAACTGATGTATTTGTGCTCGGAACACACGATGAGAAGTATTGGTTTTACGTTGATGTTAAGAGTGACGGTGCTTTGATATTGGGAAAACATCCGGTTGAGATTTGTAAGCTTCGCAAAACTCTTTCGGAAAACGAAAATCCCTATGTTAGAGTTGAGGAGAAAAACGGAAACACGGTAAGTGTGAAATTGTTTCTTCCAAGTAATGCGATAATTGAGGAGTATAATCCGGCGGTTGAAGAGATGACCGAGTATGAGGCTCTTGATGCAGCTTTATCAATATTCTCGATTATTGTTTGGATTATAGCAATAATTTTAATGATTATAAGATTAACCCTCTGATAGATATACGCAGAATACTGCGTATATCTTTTTATTTACGGTAGATTTTCGCATAGACGTACAGATACGTTACAAAATAACCGATTGGACTACCAAACGTTTGGTAATTAAGGGAGAATAGATATGAAGAAGAATTTTGCAAATTTGACAAAGAAACAGCAGGTTATCGAAGTGGCGAGGTACATAGCCTACACAGGGGCAACTGTAAGAGCTGCGGGTAAAGCGTATGGGGTATCAAAGAGCACGGTTCATAAAGATATGAGGGAGCTTTTGCCGGAAATTGATAAGAAACTGTACAAAAAGGTATCAGCGGTTTTAGAAAAGAACTGGGAGGAACGTTCTGAAAGGGGTGGAGCTGCAACAAAGGCTAAGTTTGAGCTTTTAAACGAGATTAAGAAAGAGATAAAAAAGCCTGCTGTGAAATCTACAAAAATCAAGGTTCAGGTTGATGATGTTGTTATCACGGTTACAAAATAGATGAAGAAAATAGGTGATTTTTTCACCTATTTTTTCTTGACAAAAAAGCAAGAATTATGTTAAAATAAAAGATATAAGCAGTAAGGAGTGTTTAAGTGATAATTCCCATTAATGAGTATGCCAAACTACACGGGAAAGCATATGTTTCTGTTAAGAAAATGGCACAAAGGGGCAGATTTGCATCTGCAAAGAAAATCGGTAAGCGGTGGTTTATAAGTAAAACAGAGCCGTATCCGAGAAAATTAAAAAGAAACGGTGAGGTTGATTATGAAGATATATACGAGAAAGAACCGACAGTTGAATTTCTTCAGAAGTGTTTAAAAGATTTGAGAGGCTATGGTTTTAATACACAGGCACTATTAATACGATTATTACAAGATGTTGCAAATAAAATGGTATCAGAAGCACAATAAAATAGAGAAAGCTTTGTTAAATGCAAAGCTTTTTTCTTTTGCGTGATAGACAGCGTAATTAAGAATAAAAAGCGTTCGAGGTGTGTTTTGGGGTATAAATTAGGTTCGTTGTTTGACGGTATAGCGGGATTTCCGTTAGTGGGGAGTTGGCACAATTTAGAGCCTGTTTGGGCGAGTGAAATTTCTGAAAAGGCTGTTAGTGTAACAAAAAAGCACTTCCCGAATATGAAACATTTAGGCGATATTACCAAATTAAAAGGTAGTGAGATTAAGCCTGTTGATGTGATAACTTTCGGTTCACCTTGCACAAATTTGAGTATTGCAGGTAATAGAAAGGGGTTATTGGGCGAGGAATCAAAGCTGTTTTATGAAGCTGTTAGGATAATTGAGGAAATGCGTAAGGCAACGAATAATATGTATCCGAGATTTGCGGTTTGGGAGAATGTAGTTAATGCGTTTTCTTCAAATAACGGTGATGATTTTAAGTGCGTTATTGATAGTATGATAAGGATTATGACACCTGATTTTGAGGGGGTTGATAAGCCGAGTGAAAAAAACTTATGGAGGAAAGCAGATGGGTGGTTGGCAACACACGGGAGCGTATGTTACAGGGTGCTTAACGCACAGTATTGGGGTGTACCCCAACATCGGGAGCGAATCTTTCTTGTGGCAGATTTTAGAGGAGGAAGTGCCGGAAAAATACTATTCGACCCTGAGAGCGAAGAAAGGGCTTTATCGGAGATTGACCGACCATGGCATAAAAATAGAGGCGAGGTTGTTGAGTATACTGAGGGGATTGAACGAATAGATTGGGTGCTGTTGGATGTTCCGCAAACACAGAGAATTGTTACGGATAAAGGGGTTATTCCGACACTTTGCTGTAAGGGCGGCGGTGGAAGTATAGGGGCTAATTTATTGGTTTGGCGGGAGGATAAACAGGCTTGGGATTATCGAATGATTACGCCGTTAGAGGGTGAAAGGTTGCAGGGATTTCCCGATAATTGGACTGAATATGGTGAAAATGGTGAGAAGATAAAAGATACGGATAGGTATACAATGATTGGAAATAGTGTTGCGTTGCCTTGTGTAGATTTTGTTTTGGGAGGAATAGCGGAGAATTTGGGTAAGGGGTGTTAATTTTGAAGTATAAGGATTATTTAGATAGAAGTGCCAAAGCACAGGCAAAAGCTGATGCTTTATATGAAAAAAGAAGAGAACATCAGATTTTACAGGATAAACCATATCGTGCTGAAAATCAAAGTTATTGGGATTTTATGAAAGAAGCAGGTGAAAATTTTAAGAATTCAGATGTAGCAAAAACATTAAAAGAAGTGATTGAGGAGAAAATATGAGTGAAAGAATAAGTAAGCAGGCGTATTATTTGAACATTGCAGAGCAGGTGGCACAGCGAAGTACTTGTTTAAAATATGCGTTCGGAGCGGTGATTGTGAGAGATGATGAGATTGTTGCAACGGGGTATAACGGGGCGGCAAGGGGTTGTAATAATTGCAGTGATATTGGAAAATGTATAAGGGATAAGGCGGGAATTTCAAGCACAGGTGAGAGGGTTGAATTATGCAGAAGTGTTCACGCTGAAATGAACGCAATAATTTCCGCAGGAAGAAAATCAGCGTTAGGAGGGGTTTTGTATCTTGTGGGGTTTGATAAACGAACGGGTAAGTATTATTCGGATTGCAAACCTTGTGAGATGTGCGGTAGGTTTATTATCAATGCTGGTATTTCAAAGGTAGTTTGCCGAAAAGGAAAAGACCTTGATGAAGTTGTTGATAAGTATGAACTTATCAAGGAAAATAACACAATGGAGCAGAGTTTTACGCATTTGTGCGAGGAGGAAGCTGAGTTTATGGAAGATTTAGAGAACGACAAGTTTGCGAGGATAGATATTTAAAAGAGAGCGTTGCTCTTTTTTTATTGCAGATAAAACGATAGGCGAGCAAAATAGACATAGATTTTCCTCCAGACAGCGGCTTAAATCACATAATGAAAGAGGTGATTTTATGGTGTTGCAATATATAAGGCTTAAAATACAGGGTTTTCATATTAAAAGATGCGAAGGGAACGGGGTATGCGCTTAGGGATATTCCGACTGAGGATATAATTGCGAATTTAAACAAAGGCGGAAAAATTGAGAACGCTGTTGTTGAAAATGGTAAATTGAAACTTAC
>JAISIJ010000463.1 GCA_031262245.1 Oscillospiraceae bacterium
ATTCTGCTTTTATTTCTTCAAATTGTTTGCGACTTATGTCGCTCGGATATTTTCTTCTCATTCTTTTATTTTATCACACTTCTACTCCTTTGTCAAGTTACTGAACAGGCTCTTAGAGACACAGAGTATATTTGGGAATTCAAATTGACAAATAAATCCGATAAACCCCAATATAACGTCAGTATTACCGATGTATTCCGAAAAGCAGATGAATCAAAGGAATATAAATCCGATACAGCCGAATATAAAATTTTGATATTGCCGGACGGAACGGAATTGTTTATTGACAAAAACGGAAATGTTGAAGTTGTACTTGCGGCACTCGGAAAAAAATATGATTTGAGTAAATTTAATAATATAAAAACGAATGGTTTTACGCTTGAACCGGGTGAAAGTTTAATCGGAAGATTTGTTTATAATTTTGACCCGACAGCTGAAAAACAAACACAAAATTAAGGAGTCGACAATGCTTAAAAAATTCTTATTTAAAAGATTTATTTCGTTGTTTTTAGTTTTAGTATTGTTCGGCAATTTTACGATAGCTTATGCAGAAGAATTAATTTCCAACGACCCGCCTGTAACCTATACTTGTGAAGTTTCCGAGGGTTTATCGGTAACGTATTCAACAAGTGCATCTTGGGGATTTAACACTCGAAATGCTACCGTAACTTTGACTAATAACACAAATGAAATTATACAAAACTGGTCGCTGACTTATAAATCAAGCGGTGAAATCCGCAACATTTGGAACGGCGAAATTTACAAGCAAAACGGCGATATTTATCTTATTCGTCACAAAGATTATAACCGTGATATTCCTGCGGGCGGAAGTGTAATTTTCGGGTATGAGCTTAAAGACGGCGATATGTCAATTCCGACTTTCACATATTCCTCAACTCGTATGCAGATATTTGATGGTTTTGACGTTTCTCTTGATTACAATGCTAATTACGGAAATTCAATAAACGGTAAAATTACCATTACAAATAATACCGACAGCGTTTTTAATGCTTGGGATTTTTCCGCTACCAAAAATTTTATTGCTTATTCAATTTGGAATGTCGATATAATTGAAAATACCGAGGGTTTCATAAAAGTAAAAGGGAATTATTCAAATATTGATATTGAAATCGGCGGTTCGAGAACAATTGATTTTTCGGGAGAAAAATCTGATATTCCTACTGTTGAAAATGCAATTCTTTCTGTTGTAACCTATGATGATTCAATTTTCAATTCGCTTGTTGTAAAAGAAGAACGTATGGCAAATGCAACACTTGTTGCAAGTGCAAGTTATGTTCCCGAAAACAAACTTGAATTTGTTTGGTATTCGTCATTAGAAGAAAATGCACCTTTTGAAATTTTAGCTTCACAGGATTTAGCTGTTATTTCTGAAGAAAATATCGAACAGGAAACATTTTCAGAAGTAACAACAGAAAGTGTTTCAGAAGAAATAACCGAAAGTATTTCGGAAGAAACAACTGGAAGTGTTTTAGAAGAAATAACCGAAAGTATTTTGGAAGTAACAATCGAGAATGTTTCGGAAATAACAACCGAGAATGTTTCGGAAGAAACTATTGAAAGTATTTCGGAAGAAATAACCGAAAATGTTTCAGAAGTAACAATCGAGAATGTTTCGGAAGAAATAACCGAAAATGTTTCGGAAGTAATTGTTGAAAATCAAACTCCGATATTTACTCCGATAGCAACAATTGACGGTGAAACAAGCTATATTTTCGATATTACCGAACCATTCGGTGAGAAAATTTTTAAAGTACGCCAAACTTACGGCAGAAATAAATTTATCGAAAGTCCCGTCTTTACCGTAAAAAATATTAATGGTGTTTATACAATTATTGAACCCGATACGGACGGCGACACTTTACCCGATTTCTTGGAAAGCTTTTTAGGCTTAAATCCCGAATCTGACGATACCGATATTGACGGTTTATCGGATATAGTCGAAATTGATGTGACATTTACCGACCCTGCCGACTATGACAGCGTTACCGAAAATGTTGCCGACGCAGATGCAGATTCGGACAAAGATAATCTTACGTCAGTTGAAGAAATTCAATTCGGCACAAATCCCGATAATAATGATACTGACGGTGATACTTTAACTGACGGCGAAGAGGTGAAAATTTACGGCACAAATCCTCTCGAACCCGACAGTGATTTTGACGGACTTTCCGATTATGACGAGATACTTTTGGCACTTAATCCTAATTCCGATATAACAGACGGAATAAAAGATATTGAACATCAATTTGACCGTGAATTTACTGCCGACGACAGTATTCTCGACTTTGTAAATACAGCTGATAATCCTTATCAAATTTCCGTTGAAATAACGGCGGCAGGAAATATCAATGCAAATTTACAAGTTGCACAGTCAAACTATTCCGAGGCAATTTATAACGAGGCAATGCTCGGAAATATCCCCGAATTTATCTATCCCGACAATCTCGCAGTAACTGAATTTGAAGTAAAATTTACAATTGACGAAAACTATATTCAACTTGATGAAGATGGTTTGAGCAGATATGAAATTTTTACTTTTGACGAAGAAAAAAGCTCACTTTTACCTGTTAAAACTAACTATGATATTGCGACCGATACTATCTCCGCAAAAACAGATAAATTAGGAACATATGCTGTTATCGACTTAAACGAATTGCAGTATATTTGGGATTTGGCATTTTCGGAAAATGAACTTGTTGAAGAAACTGAAACAGAAGAAAATGTAATAATCTCTGAAATTGAAAACTCACAAATTGCAAACATCGAACCTATGCAATTTAAAAGTTTTTCTTACAATTACGAAACAGAAACGCCTGTATTTACATAAGATATACTTATAAAAAAATTTATTTTTACGTTTTATAAGGGAAGTTAAAAACAACCTGTTTCACCTGTTACACCTGTTACAACAGCTGTAAAACCGCTTGTATACTGGGGTTAGGTGTAACAGGTATAAATATTTATCTGTTACATCTATTTATTATATGTTACAAAATGTTATTTGAGATAAATAATTATCATATTAAAATCAAAAACAGACAATATTTTTTTAATATTTATAAAAATAACGTCAAAATTTTTGAGAAGTTAAAAAAATTGGGGGTTGAAAAAGAATACCAATGCTGATATAGTTATGATAGCAAAATGTGAACAGGGAGTAAGCACAATTACTTCTTTTTTCAGAAAGGAAAATCTATGAGTAAATTATACAAAGAATATTTGAAAAATCTAAAAGAAGTTGATTTTTCAGCCCTCGAAGACAACGGTGATATTCTCCGAAGCGTTGATGTTTCCGATACAGATTTTCAAGCTTGGCGAAATATAGGCATTACTCCGATTGATTACTTTTACAACGCTGACGGTTCGCTTCAATCTGCACAAGAGCATATTCCTTTGATTTTTCTTCAACAAGACGGTAAAACGGAATGTTACGAATTATCAACGGACGGCGAATTTTTGATTATTAACGGCGAAAAAAAGGCATTTAAAACCTACTATGAGAATAACATTAAAATTTACGAACTTTCGGACGGCACGATATTACGAGATGTGTCAATGAATTATGCTTGATTTTTTCAAAGACGTTTATTACGAAATGCAAGGGTTTGACTTGGAGCAAATGAAACAACTGGAATTGCAAAAAGAAATTAATAAAAA
>JAISIJ010000500.1 GCA_031262245.1 Oscillospiraceae bacterium
TTACCGAAAACTTCGTTTAATGCACCGATTTCCTGAACAACGTTATAATTCAAAGTCATACAGAAACCTACACCTGTGGGTATTTCAGTGTATGCAGGTTTTATATTTTTAACACAATTATCAACTGTATTAACATCGGATAGTATAGGGTTATCCTCGCCGATTGTGGGGATACTTAAAATAGTTGCAGCATTTGAAAACGGTGTTACGGAGGCAATTTCAGGGTATTTTACAACAGGATAAATCATACGTTCGAGATAATTTTCCGGCAATTCTATATCTGTATTCAACAAAACTATATGATTTTCACAAAGTCCGATTAGTCTGTTTACTGTACGAACAAACCCTAAATTCACTTCGTTTTTCACTAAAATCATACGTGGATTTGTTTTTGATTCTTTTTCAAGAAATTCTGCAACTCTTTTGTCCGGAGAACAATCGTCACAAACTAACAAACGATATTTTACTTTTGTTTTCGGAATTGTTTTGAAAAGAGCCTCAAAATATTCGTATCCGTTGTATACAGGAACAACTAAATCAACGGTTATATTTTCAAGTATATTGTAATCAAGTTCCTTATCAAGCACATTTTCGGAAAGCCAAGCTTCTGAAAAAGGGGGAATTTCTCTTTCATAAACCAACGGAACATTATTACATTTCGTATTTGCGGGAATTTTCGTGTGCATAGAACCCAGAGAAATAACTTGAGTATTATCTCCGACTGTTATATTTAATTCAGCCGAAATTTTTTGAGTATTTTCTACAATTAAATCCATAAACAACCCCGAATTGAACGATTGAGGTAATTTATGAAGATTGTATACATCTTGCCTTTCTTGTCTTGAGGTTATAGGAAAACTAAACAAAATATTATCGGCTGTTATTTCAAGAGAAATTTCAATTTCGTCTTGGATTTCGGAAAAAAGCCAACCTTTAAAACGTAAATTTCCACCTATTAAAATAAACTCGTCAATAGCGTATTTTATTGTATTATGAACAAGTTGATTGTTTTCCGTATTTAAATCAAACTGTATTTCATAAACTTTGCGGGAACGAAGAACACTTTTCATTTTTTGCAGAGTTTTACGTGCTCCGTGCCTTTTTAAATAAGTTAAGCCTTGTGGCATTAACTTGAAACAAGTAGTAAACAAACGTAAAGGCTTAGTTACACGCCAAGATTTTGATTTTTTTATTGCATTATAGCTATCGTTTAGTGCTGAAATTTGTTCGTCTTTATTCTTTATCATATTTTCAAGTTTAATTAAATCCTTATTAAAAATTTCATATTTTTTCTTGTATTCTTTTTCTTTTATTTTCAAGGCATTTTCGTGTTCGTATAGTAAATTACTACATTCAGCATCAATAATTTTACATTTATTAATTACATTATCACGTTCGGCAATAAGGCTGACCGTAAGGTCTTTATTAAAAATTTGAGGTTGTACGTTGAAATTTACGGCAATTCTTTTGATTTGTGAATTTTGGGAAGTTATATAAAATTGGGGGTCTACACAGAAAAAAATATAACTCTCCCCTATTTTAGAAGAAAAATTGCCTTTTAAATTATCTGTACTACATTCTTCGTCATTTACATACAGAGAATTTATTTTTATCTCGCAAGGACGTTCGGTAATACCCAAACGTATATAGTTGGTATTATAATCTGATAAATCAAATACCACATCATTAGAACCGTATTTTATAGGTTGTTTGACAGTGTTTTCTTCACTAAATACGCTATCAACAGATACACAAACAGTACAGGTTTCATTATAATCTAAATCAATAATATTATCGGTGATTACATATTTATCAATATTATCTGTATATTCCTTTGTTTTTATACAGGTATAAATAAACTGGTATACCGAACCGTATTTTTTGTTTTTAAGAAACATTTCTGTTTCTATCGGTAAATTTTCATAATTATTATGAAATTCTGTATATTGGGGAAATAGATTTGTGGAATATTTATTTATTGCTGTTAAATTTAAATTTCCTATCATTTCATTAAGAGTATTGTAGGTAAAATGCTTTAGATGCGTATTATCAAGTAATCCGACATCGTGATAGTCAAATTTATTAGTCAGCAAATCAAGAATAATAGAATTGTGTGCAATATTCGGAATGGAAATTAATATTTTTCCATCAGGTTTCAGATATTTGATAGCTGTTTCTAAGGCTTTTTGAGGATTTGTAAGGTGTTCCAATACATCCGCGAAAATAATATAATCATATGTTTCGTATTGTATACTGCCTGTCCACTCATAACTTTCAATATTACAACAAATACCCCCAACGGCATACTGCAAAGCATTTTCATATGCCCCTTTATCTAATTCAATAATGAAAACTTCGCAATCAAGTTCTTTCTTCATATATTCGGTCATATATCCATCCGCAGGACCGAATTCCAAAACTTTTGATTTTTCGTGAATTTGTCTTAAAATTATGGTATTTGAATTATCAACATTTATGTCAATTTTTGTATTATATTTGCTCACTAAATAACCTCCATTTGAGAAAATTATGTATTAAAAAATAAAGTTTGAGATTTTACCCTTACGACTTAATTTTTTATAAACTGTTTCGAAGTCAACTATTTATACTTTACCTATTAAAAATCATTTTTTAGGTTTAAATCATAAAATATCACAAAAAATACCGTTTATCCAAAATTTACATAAAAAACGCAATATTTTACTGCAATATATCTAAAAAACCGCACTTTTATATTATATCACATTTATAAAATTTTGTCAAGTGTTTTTATATTAATTTTACGAAAACTATTTTTTTCCATTTTCGAAAAATTTTAAAGATTTTATTTATCTGCAAAGTGTATGCAAATGTACATTTACAGCAGTTTGATTTATATTGTCTAATTGTCAAGACTTTTTGGGAGGAGCAATATTATATATAACCCCAAAAACCCTTGACAACTCACAAGAAATATGTTATAATACTAATATCCCCATAAAACCATTGTAAAATGGTTTTAT
>JAISIJ010000080.1 GCA_031262245.1 Oscillospiraceae bacterium
ATGAATATACTTGCAGTCATAATAAGCGGATTAATATTAAACAATTTTTTGTCGGCATTGCTGTTCTTAACATTTCTTGTACCTCTGCGTTTGTTCTGCGGAGGGTATCACGCTAAAACTTATTTTATGTGTAACATTGTAATGTTTCTCTCTTACTTAGGCGTATATTTCTTTTCGTTTTACCTTGCAAAATTTCTTACGATTGAGATTATTTCAATACTCTTTATTATAGGATATTCACCTATTTATATGTTTTGCCCTATGCAAAATAAAAACAAAAATATAATATCACCTCATAAAAAAGAAAAATTTTCTTTTATATCAAAATTTTTATATATTTTTTCAAGTTCCGTTTCTTTATTTACATTTATCATTTCAATTTTTTATTCTATTTTTATATTATTGACTGTTTTATTAGTTCCCGTTTTTATATTGTTGGAATTTTTTTTAGGAAGGAGGAAGGACAATGAAAGTTAAACAAATAATTGCTGATTGCATACTTAAAATCGCAGAAAAATCAGCAAAAGTCGCTTGTGGTTCAGTTTCTGTGTTAGGCTTTAATCAGCCAAAAGAACCTGAAAATCTCGAAGAAAAATTAAAACAGTTTAATTAATTTTTTACTGTTAGTTAAAAAAGAGGGTGATTCCAATGGGCTATTGTAAATGATAATGGCAGATGAGTTGTTTAATAGTGGTGATTTTCATTATAACTTATTGCTTATTTGCCATAGATTAAATGCTTTTTTCAATTAAGCACTAAAAATCTTAAACAGCGTTAATCGTAATGTTATCTTTAATAAATGTAAAATTAATCTTGTTTTTTATTCAAGATTATTAACAAATGTTTGTGCATTATGCACAGAAAGGGCAGGTTTGCTATGAGAAAGAAATTGTTATCACTATCTTTGATAGTAGCGATGATATTTAATATCGCTTTAATGAACATTCCGCTTGCAGTTTCGGCGGACGAAAATGAAGTAGCATTTGACTATGAAAATTATTCCATAGACTATGCTGTTGACACGACCTACGGAAATACACAAGCGATTCAAATCACTATTACAAACACAGGCGATGAAATCATTGAAAACTGGATGCTCGCTTATGACGATTTTTATGGAGAAGTGTCTGAAATTTGGAACGGAATCGTTGCTACAACAGAAAACGGAAAAGATTATATCCGCAATGTGGGCTATAACGCTAACATTCAGCCCGATTCCTCTGTAAGTTTCGGATATTCTTTGATTGATTTTACAGGAACTCCTTCTTCAATTATTATGTGTCAAGACCGTGTAACCAAAGAAAGCGGTTATACAGCGGAATTGAACGTAGTAAGCGAATGGGGAACAGCTTTTAACGGCGAAATTATTCTTTCAAATACTACCGATAATCCCATTGAATGGTGGGAATTTACCTTTGACAGCAATTTCACAATAACAGAAGTTACCACAAGTTGGGCGGCTTCTGTTGTCGATAACGGTGACGGAAACTATACTTTTAAAGGCACATATACAGGTATAGTTGCTCCTAATTCAAATGTTACCTTAGGTTTTCAAGCTATCAAAAACGGTACTCCCGAAATTGATAATACTTCTTTGACGGAAGTGAAATTTATTGAGGAAACAGAAATAGACATAGAAACACTCAAAGAAGCAGAGAAAGCTAATGTCGAGGCTTTAAATGTCGGTTCTGAATATACTCCCGAAATTTTAGAACACGAAAATGGTATTGTATATTCTATTGATGGTAAGTTTAGCAGTATTTTGGTTACTGATGAAATCTCGGCTCTTCAAGCACTTTATAATGTTAAAACTTTATTAGGTATTTCCAATCCGTCAACAGACCTTATTTCTGATGGAAATTATGAAAGTGAGATAGGCGATTTTACATCTTACTTTTTTAATCAAATTTACAATAATATCCCTGTTTACGGACGTTCAGTCACAGTAGTGGCAATGAATGACGGGGAAACTCTGTCATTGGATTCAAATTTTATTAACATTGTTGACATTAATACAATTCCGTTAGTTACTATATCTGAAATTGAAACAGAATATGGTGTTGATAATGCTACACTTTCCATTTATAGTTTTGATGAGTATGAAACTGCTCCTGTTTCTATGCCTACTATTGAAACGACATCAACTACTGATGATTCTTTGATAGATATTGTCTTAATGTTTCAAGTTTACGGACACGTTGAAAGTTCATTTGAAGAACAAAAAGCAATGATTTTAAGTTTGTCCGAAGCTGTATTTACAACTTTTCCTAATGCAAGAATATATGTATTGGCAGTTGAAGATGATGGTGCAGAATTTTTAAAAGACGAAGATGATAACGACTTCTTTACCGCTGAGTCTTCTATGGTTTCCGTTGAAAATGCAAGTTTTACTCAATATGATGACTATACAAATTGGAATCCTGCTTTCCAAAAAATTATCGACTTAGATACTAATAATTCTTTCAGAGAAAATGTGCCTAAATATTTATATAGGATTGCATATTCAAGTGGTTTTTTTGGTTCTCCGAATCAACTTGATATGACAGATATTCCGGGTGCAATTTATTCTGAATTTCGCTATGGACTGGTTTATGACGATAATTTCGCAGCAAAAGTTTTAGGTGTTTCTATAGATACAAATGGCATTTGTATTATGTATGACAACAATTCTGCACAGATAGTCTATGACCATATTTGTGATAATATTCAATATGTTGAACCTATAGATACTCAAATTCGCTTAGGACTTAATTGGGAAAATTTAAACTTAAGTACGCCTATAACAATGGGTGGTACAAGCGATAATGATGACGATGGTCTGACTGACTGGGAAGAACTTGATTCTGAATTTCTTTCAAGTTATTGGGAAGAAAACAAATATGACGTTATTTTTGTGAAAAAAACACGTTTGTAATTGACAATATTCTCTTAGAACCTGCAAAAATCGGGAGTTATCATTTTACGCTCTGTCACGAATTAGGGCACCAAAAATTGCACAGAAAAATTTATTCCGACACAAATGTTGCACTTCCGAAAACACCGAAAGAACTCGAAAATAACAAGGCGCTTGAGTGGTAAGCGGACTATTTTCGGCTTGTTTGCTGATGCTGAAAATGCAAATTCAAAAGGCTTACAATACAATTTCGCATAAAATTTCCGATTTGGCAAGAGCCTTTTTGAAGTTTCAAAAGAGGCAATGAAAATCTCTCTTGAAAGGCTTAATTTAATTCAAAAATGCAATTAAAATAAAATTTAATTCGCTATAAAAACTTTAAAAAAAGAGGGATAACCCCTCTTTACAAGGGAGAAGTGTACCCTTTTTACCCTCTCATTAGTCTGTTATGCTGATATGAATTTTCGAGATATTGTCAGCTTAAAACAGGCATTTGACGTGCTGAATAACAAAATTTAAAATTTTTTAAAAAAATTTAAAAAAAGTTTGACAAACATTTTTTTGTGTGATATAATATACAAGTACCGTATTCTTGCGAAACTACTGTCGTTACAGTGATTTTGTTGATAAAATTCTGTACAAAAATTATAATGTACTAAAGAGGTAATTATATGAAATTTAAAAAATTAATAAGCTTATTTTGTTGCTTATTTATAATACTTACCGTAATTCCTATTAACGCAAACACTGCGGAATACCCTGCAAACAGCAGTAATTTTGCATCTCCTATGATTGAAACCGGAATATTATATTCTGCAGGTTTAACAGAAGATGGGAATATCCTATTTGCGGGAGAAGATGCTGAAGAGCGACAAAAACTCGTTGACGATTTAACCGAAATTACTCAAATTTCCACAACGGACGAGGGTATTGCGGCATTAAAATCTGACGGAACAGTATCTGTTATATTCTGGTATTCAAGTTGGGACGAAGGTCAATCCGAAGCGGAAAACTGGAGCGATATAATTCAAATTTCTTTTAACAATTGGTATATTGTCGGCTTAAAATCAGACGGAACAGTTGTTTCAACAAAACCTCCATTTCTTTATGATTACGGTCAATCAGAGGTTTCGGATTGGGAAGATATTGTTCAAGTTTCCGCTGAAAGTGATATTACTATCGGATTAAAATCTGACGGAACAGTAGTATGTGCAGGTAAATATGAAGATAATTACCGAAATGAGATGTCGACTTGGAATGATATCACACAAGTTAAAATGAATTTTTCAACAATATTCGGATTAAAATCTGATGGGTCGGTTGTAACTATCGGCTCAACAGGTTATGACAATGTTGGGACTTGGAGAGATATTTTTTCTATTGACGTTAATCCTTATCACGTTATTGGTATAAAAAAAGACGGTAGCTTGGTAATTGACGGACTTTGCAGAAGCGAGGACACCGGTGAATTAATTAAAGACTGTGAAGTTAACTGTTATGAAATTAAAAAATGGACAGATATAGTTTCCGTAACATCCGCAATGTATTGTGACGAAATGCACTATGTAGGCTTAAAATCTGATGGTACGGTAGTTTTGGGTGGTAAGGATTCCGATGGTGCTTGTACAGGCATTGAAAATTGGGATTTAACGCCTGAAAAAGAAACTGAGATTATTTTCACAATAACAATCAAAAAAACTACACCGACTACAGCTAAAATTTTCATTGAGAGAACATCGGGAGAAGCAAAAGGTGCTGTTTCATACGTCCTTTTAAAAGGTGATTATGGGGATACAAATTTCGCTGATTCTACGTTTGACGAATTAAAAAATCACCCCGATTTTGTTGATTATAAAATATCAAAATGGACGAGAAATTGCACATTTAATCTAACTTATCTCGAGAAAAATCAAAGTTATACTGTTATACCTTTTACGGTGAAACGGAACGTCTATTATTTCGGAATGGGTGAAAATGCGATTTTCACAACTCCCGATATTTCTCTGCAAACAGAAATGAAGAAACTCACCGAAAATTCTGCTCAATTCAGAATTTCCCGCACAGGAACAGCAAATGGTGCGTTGGGGTACGTCTTAGTGGAAGGTGATTATTCCGACATTAATTACAAAACTCTTGAAGAATATACCGCAATGAGTGATTTTATTAATAATCGTACTTCTTCTTGGACAGGTGGAGTAACTTTTACAAAGAAAAATCTTGAAAGCGGTAAGACGTATACTATTATCCCCTACACTCAAAAAGGCAGTAATTATTATTTCGGATTAGGAGGAATTATAGCGTTTATGACTGTATCAGACCAAAAATATCCTCAAATAATTGACGAAAGCAATGAAATTTCAGATGAAATTAAAAATGCTATTTGGAGTAAATTTGAAAGTGAATTCCCCGATTCTGACTTTAGAAATTTAAAGTTGGTATATAATTCTGATAAAATTACTAATAAACATCCTTATTATTTTGATGTTTACTATAATGATTTACCACTTTTAGG
>JAISIJ010000404.1 GCA_031262245.1 Oscillospiraceae bacterium
CCTTGATATTCCTGCCGATTTTTCGCCGTAAATTCCTCTTAATTTATCAATAACTTGTAAAAGCAATACAAGCGGTTTGTTGTCGTGTTGTATTCTGCGAAAAGGGTTATCACGTTGATATTTAACAAAAGCGTTCAGAAATACCTGTTGTTCTAAATTTGCAAATGCAGGGTCAATAGATTTTGCAAGTTTTACGCCTGTTTCGGATACTTCAATCGGTTTATTCATTTCGTAAAATACAAAACCGAGTTCCATAGCGAATTTATAGAATGTATCAAATCTTGAAGCCCACCCCTTATCAAATCCTGCTTCTTTATGGTCTTGCGGACTGTTTGCAATTATTTCGGCAGTATCTTTATCTGAAAATCGAACATCGTCATAAATAAGTTTCTCTTTTAGATGTGCAGTTCTCGTAGCGTATAATGGGGTATATAACTTTCTTGCTACGAGTTCAAATATTATTTCGTCTATAAGTGCATTTGTCAGCAATTTACCGTCAAATTGCAGTAATACATCAATAAAAGCCTTAAAACGTTGAGGATTTCTAATTGTTGTTGTAAAAAGTAAAGGCTTATATTCTTTTTTGCTCATTTACGACCTCCTCAATAATTTTTCACAAGAACCTCAACAGAGTTTTTTTCGGTATTATCGTGAAAACTAATATAGTTACTTTTGATAGGGACAACATTATATTTTTTTGCCCAATCGTTAAAAGTTCCATTATAACGTTGTCTATGCCAAAGGACATTAGAAACAGCAAACTTAACACCTTTACAGTTAAGGTTATCTAAAAATTCGATTAACCTCATTTCGCTGTCTTCATTCCAAAGTTTATTGTATTCACTAAACGTAATTAAGTACGGAGGGTCAAGGTATATTAAATCTTCGGAAGTAGGCTCTATTGTATTAACAAATTCCTCAAAATCGCAGTTATAAAAACTTATATCTTTATTTTGAACATAACCGAAGTATTCGTCTAAGGCTTTTTGCACATTGCCGTTAAAGTCAACATTTCCGACAGGTAAATTAAATTCTCCGTTTGAATTAAATCTCAGAAAACGATTAAACCCATATATAAGTAAAAGATACAATAATGTTTCATTATGTGTATCGTTATAATCTTTTCTCATTTTATAGTAAGCGTCTTTGTTGTACTTAGCAAAATAAGTTTTTGGGTATTCTTTTTTTAACTCAACAGGAACAGTACGTTGCATAAAAGTAGCAGACAAGCCGTATTTTAAGATAAGTTGTTCAATTTCGTTCCAAAATTCCTCTGTTTTGTCCGAGAAAGAAATCAGAAATTTATGCAGAGAAATCATATTGCTGTCAATATCATTTAAAACATAACTGTTGGCATTTATATTAAGAAAAACGCTACCTCCGCCACAAAAAGGTTCAATAAAACGGTTTATATTTGTAGGGAAATTCTCTTTAAGTTGAGGGATAAGTTTAAATTTATCGCCTACATAAAAAAACGGTGAGCGTTTTAATCCGTTTGTGCTTTTTACGGTCATTTATTATTCACCTTTACTATAAATAAAAATTCTTTATGGTCTGAAAAATCTGTTTTGCCTGCATTGAAAAATTGGTGTGCCTTTGAAAAGGTTAAAACTTCTCCGCGTTTAGAAAGAATATCTTCGATTTGTTCTAACGTTATTTTATTCCTTGAAGAGCCACTTTTAGATTGGTAAGTATTGTTGTAAGAAACGGCTATATAATTGCAATTTAATTTTTCTATCAAATCTGCAAAAAAGAGTGGTGCTTTCGATTTACAATATTCGCTCAAATGTCTTCCTTGAGGTTTTAAAGCTGTTCCGAATAATTGAGGGTTATCCCAACGAACAATAGTTTCGTAAATATGGTAAAACTGGCAATATTGACGAGAATTATAAGGAGGGTCAATATAAACAATATCAGCGTTAATTTTTTCTGCTAAAAGATTAGCATCTTCTCGAAAAATCTTAAAATCCGTATTAGGAAACTCAAAAGGTTGAATTAAATCAAAAAGAAATTTATTCGGAATGTTGTCAATTTTTCGATATGCGTCGAAATGCCCGACAGTATTAGCACACCTATCCATTGAATAGATAAGCGAGGTAAGTAGAATACTATATTCCTTTTTGTTTAATATTTTTTCATTTTCTGAAATATAGTTCCGAATAAATTCTATTTTTCTGCAATCAGTTAAGCTGAAATATTTATCTCCGTAATTTTCAGAGAAAAATCCCGAATCGCTTAGTTCGATATGTGAATTAAAATAATCTCTAATATCATTTAATTTTTCTGAATTATATTCAGTATTGTTATAAAAAGCATTATAAATTACTTCGTTTGCTTCAAGTGTATCGTTTAAAATTACAGTATCCATAAACGGGGCTATTTTTGAAGAAACAACAGACGTACCTGCAAATATTTCAAAAAAGGTATTCCCTACACAATTTTCTTTTATAAGTTCAATAATCCACTCGGAAAGTTTTAGTTTGCTACCTGTATAACGTCTGTTTGAAATATTAAACACTTATTCACCCCCCATCTCATTTTATAGATAAAGTATATATGCAATTACTGGAATGAATCCGCTTGAATATAAACTTAT
>JAISIJ010000159.1 GCA_031262245.1 Oscillospiraceae bacterium
GTCCCTCTGATATTACTGCTTTCCTATTCAACAAAGCGATTTTCAACAAAGGGCTTTTTTGCAACAAAACTATTAATTCTTTGTATTATAACTTTTGTTGCAATGACTGTTTTAGGTCATCTTATGCCCTTTGCCGATTATCCTTTCTTTTCAATCGGTGCATACTCCCACCCGCTTTCTTTACAACGCACAGATGCACTGTATATCACACTCTTTACAATGCTTTGTGTTCTGTTTGTCAGCGTTAATATCTTCCTCTGTGCAACATTGATTTCAATAATCGTTCCAAAATGCCGTTATCCTAAATTTACCGCTGTTTTACTGACTTTAATTGCAACATTCCTGTTAAGCAGACTGTCCCTTAACTTCTCCTATATTAACAGTATACCTCTCCTGTTTATAATAGTTATTTCTCCGTTTGTAATATACGGCAACTCAAGGAAATTTCAGCCGCTAAATAATGAGGAAAATATATGAAAAAAATTATACCTTTTATTATAGTACTAATGCTTACAGCTTGTGCCGACCATACCGAAGTCCGTGACAGAACATTTATCTCCACCGTTGCCGTCACTCAAGACTTAGATGAATTTTTTGTAACAGTTACAGACGATAAAGGGAAATATACAGGTTCAGGTGAAACAATCCTCCTTGCTTTAAAGAAAGCCGAAGAAAATTCAGGAAAAAATATGTTTTTCGGACATACCGAATTGCTCTGTGTTAATATCAATAATCTTGAAACAAATCTACTCACCTTAGTTAAAAGTAATTATTTCTCACCTAACACTTTGCTTTGCACGTCCAAAAACAACGACCTTATCTCTGAAGAAACAACAGCAAAAATCGAAAACAACAGCAATAACGGCTACCTCAAAGCTATGACAATCTCCGATACTCTCCAAGACCTCCTCTCTCAAGGTAAAGCAAAAGTACCATTCATTACAAAAGGTAATATTTCAATGAAATATCTTTTTTAATTTTCTGATAGTTCCTGTGATTCACGCATCTCGAAGTTCCCTACCCCTTGTCACAGTTGGCGTTCTTCAGGCTTTGGTTTAACTGAATATGAAAAAAGCACCCTGTTGGGTGCTTTTTTCTTGCATAACTGTGTAGGATATTTAATACTTTAAACGACAAGGGTAATTTCAAATACAAAAAAACTCTTCTCAAAATAACAAATATCTAACCCAGTCCGCTAAAAAAATGCCCTTTGAAAAAGGGCATTTTTCACATACAGTTAAGCCAAGCCTAAAGAGTGCCAACTATGAAAAGAATTAGGGAACTTCGAGAGTTGCTAATCACAGGAGATATTAGGAAAGAGAAAAAGGGAACTTCGAGAGGTGTGTTCCAAAGGAACTAAGAGAAAACTAAAATAGTGTCGGAGCCGATGAGGGAGATTTTAGAAAAAGGGATTATGGTGTCTTCTTCTCTGCCGAAAAATCCGAAAAGTCGTTCACGTCCGTAAACAATGAGAGCTACTATGCAGCATTTTTCGGTGTCCATTTCAATATCGTCAACAAAACCGATTTTTGTACCGTCGGTGATGTTGATTACTTCTTTGTTTCTTAGGTCAGAAAGGTTACAAATCATTTTTTTGTATGGAGTATAAAGAGGTACACCCCCTCCCCCTTTCTTAGTATTATCCGCAACTTTCGTTGCGTCTTAATATTTAAATAAACTACCTCCGATAAATTCCCTTACCAAAGATGTTTGAGGGACTAAATCAATGGGAATTGTTTCTGTTGCATTGATAAAAGGAAGTAATTGTTTGTAAGTTTGACGGGATATAAAAGCTTCGTCATTTTTTTCGGAGAGTGCTTTGGTGAGATAGTGAGAATAAAGACATATTTCATAAGGGAGAAATGTATCAATCTCAAAATCGGCATATTTTTTAAAAGGAGTAATATAACAATCTTCACCTTTTGAAACAGCTTTGAACATATCCACAATTTGATTAAATTCACGGTTTCTGAATTGATAATCACGACAAAGACGACGCATTAAACGAATTTTACGAGGGTGCAAAACAAAATCACCGTTTTTAAGCCTTGTGCGAACGCTTATATAAAGCCTTAACGCAAAATCTGAAATTTCTCCTGTTACAAGAGGGTTAAGAGCGTGAATACCCTCAACTATAATAATCTCGTTAGCTTTGCGTTTAAGTTTACCCTCAACCTCAACACTGCGATTGTTAAAGTTAAATTTGGGTAAATCAATCTCTTCACAAGCATTTATTTTCTGCAAATGTTCTTTAAAGAGAGGGATATTCAAACGATAAGGGCTTTCTAAATCTTGAGAACCGTCCTCATTGAGCGGTATATTATGAATTTCTTCATCGGGAAGGAAATAATTATCCATTGAAATGGTATGTGTTTCAATACCCATTTCTTCAAGCATACTTTCAATTCTCAAAGCCGTTGTTGTTTTCCCTGCACCTGAAGGACCTGACAGCAAAACAATATGCTTGCCGCTGTCAACAATCCCTTTAACAACAGTTTCCAGTTGTTTAATATAGTTGTCTTCGGAGTTTTCGATAAATTTACCACAGGCATTTTTCACCTGTTGATTAATATTTTCAATTTCAATAAACTTCATATCTCACTCCTAATATCTTATTGAGTATTTGTCCATTATGACCAAAGACTTTCGGCGGCATTAAAAACAGGTCCGTCTTTACAAACACGTTTAATACCGTCAGTTGTTTTAACAGGGCAACCTAAGCAAGCACCCACACCGCACCCCATTCTCTCTTCAAGAGAAACATAGACTTTTTTGTATTTGGCGGCAACTGCTTTCATCATAGGTATAGCACCGCAAGTGTATACGAGGTCATAGTCCTTGTCAGGCAGATTTATAATTGCGCCTGTTTGAATATCGGGGTTTTTAAATTCATTTTCAAGTATAATATGCTCTTTGTCCCTAAAACCTAAAACAATATCTGCGTTGGGAAAGTATTTTGAGAGTTCAAGAAGAGGAGGTACACCTATACCGCCGCCCACAATCAGGACTTTTTCAGCTTTCTCAATGGGAAAACCATTACCGCAAGGAGCTAAAACATCTAAAATATCTCCCTCATTCATACTTGCAATATCGGCAGTACCCTCTCCTCGAATTTCAAAAACAATCCGCAAAGAATTTTCGCCTATTTCACAAATAGATATAGGACGTCTTAGGGTTTTGCCTTGGGGGAGAATATGCAGAAACTGCCCCGATTTAAGATTTTCGATTTTCTTTCCGTATTGATTTTCACAATCGGTTTTCAGCCACATTGAAAAAATATTAAAAGCAATTTCTTCTTTTTTGATTATCTCGCAAAAAATTTGTGTCATAGTTTTTCATACCTAAATTTTAGTTATATCAATCATTTCAACATCGTCAATATCTCTATTGGATTTCAGAACATCAACCAAAGCTTTTGCAGTATCAATAGAGGTAAGGGAACAGATAGACCGTTCTATCGCTTTCCTCCTCATTTTAACGCTGTCACGCTCGGGAATACGCCCTTTTGCGGAAGTTGAGATAAGATAGTGGATTTTGCCGCTTTCAAGCAGAGTTAATGTGTTGGGTTCTTTATTATCCGATATTTTATATACACAATTTGTTGCAATAAAATTCTTATTAAGTGCAGAAGCTGTTCCGCTGGTAGCGTATAAATCAAAGCCCATTGAAGAGAATTCCTCGGCAATCTCAATAATTTCTTTTTTATCTTCTTTGCGAACAGAGATTAATACACCTGTAGTTTCCCCTGTTTTAGGATTTAAACCGCAACGTTCAAGGTCATAACCCGCACCCAACAAGCCTTTAAGCAAAGCGTCTTGGAAATTATCAGCAATACCTAAACATTCCCCTGTTGACTTCATTTCGGGTCCCAACATAGTATCAACGTCCATAAGTTT
>JAISIJ010000306.1 GCA_031262245.1 Oscillospiraceae bacterium
TTTTGATTACCCAAAGCCCCATCGCGAACAAGGATCTTACCGGTTTGAAAAACGCCGGTATCATCGTGCTCAGTATCCCGGCAGTTACGGATATTAACAGTCTGGAAGCCCTCTACGGCAACCTTGAGAAGCTTTTTTCCTTTGAGGAAGAATCAGATATTCCCGGTCTGACAGCACTTAACAACGATCTTTCACAAAATGATATAGACCTCGGCAATTTTATATACTACCTGTCCGACGATTTCACTGCAGCCGGTACAGACACATTTTCCGGCAGTTTCTTTGACCATTTCGGCAAAAATCTCTGCGGGGAAATATCAAAGCCTATGCCCCCGGAGGAAGCAAACACAGAGGGCACGACGGACACAGAGGACACAACAGGTACGGATGGCACGTCAGAGACGTCGGACATTGTAACCCCGGACACCATTATCCTCCCTGCATACCTTATGGATTTCACAGATAATTATCTCGCGGAGAACCCTTCGCGTGTGATTATACTGACAGAACAATCAACATCGCTCTTGGAACGTCCCACCGACCGTATTAGGCTGGTTATTGACGAACTGAAAGCAGGCTTTTCGGACAACACGGAGACGGGTGAAACTGTTACAGACATTGCTGACGTTACTGACACAGAATAAGCGACAAACCATTTCGAGGCGTAGCTCAGTTTGGTAGAGCGCTGCGTTCGGGACGCAGAGGCCGTGAGTTCAAGTCTCGTCGCCTCGACGAATTAAAAACCCTCTGAGAGCCTGTCTGACAGGGACTTAGGGGGTTTTTACTTTTTATGGAATGGACGGGATTTATCGTTGTTTTATGTTGTTTTTCGGGGTGATGGGGGTAGTGATGGGGGTAGAAATTGCACACAATTTAATTTTATAATCAGGTGTTAATCGGAAGTTATATTCATGATTGCTGTGCTTTGTATATCAATGAACGGCGAATAAAAAAGGCTTACTTAAGATTTTATGGAATTTCGATTTTTTTGTAAAATTTTCTTGAAATATTGACTTTTATATGCGAATACGATATAATTAATACGATAAAATTCAGATTAATATGACAAATTATACAAATATATCGCTCAAACTTTGTTAATTTTGTTTTCAAGAAATTTCGCAGAAGGTCATTCTACGGGTATGTCCATATGATATAATAAGATATCCGCATCAGAAAGCGAGAAACATATGAAATCGAATTCTAAAAACTCAAAAAAATGTAAAAAATGCGCTTATGCATTGGGCTTGGTTAAAACAGTCATCAACCCGTGCTTAACGTGTTTCGGCAATGAACCGCAGTTCAAGATACCCGACCTTGATAATCCATTTAATTTAGACACGACTAATCTTGATAAATCAAGAAAAATCAAAAGCCATGAATAATCCCATCATTATATTTGGATATAAAATGAATATGAAGACAAATTTTAGTGCTATAAATACTCGTTGAGCTTTTTCGTCTTACCTCGGTCTTCACGAAGGCAACAGCATTCGTACTGCTTAATGCAGAATATCAGCAAAAATACACAAGAGCTATGGCACGGATCGGATTCAAGTACAGTATGAACATGACTAACGATAAATGCCATAATAATCCATTGATTGAATCGCTCCGCTTTCGTAGCAATACAAAACTCATTTGTGGCAGATGTAAATCGAGAAAAATGGTGGTTGAAGAATTGAAAATTGTCGTTTGTCATATTACCACATCTGTTGGACGATATATATAAATTACATAAGATTACAGTGCAGCATAATCGCTTATCAGAGGGAAGCTATAGCTCATTTTGGAAAACGAGTTGTGTGAATTTTTAGTAGGACACATAGCAAAACTGAAATTCGCTAAAAAATAATGTGTTTTATACAATATTGGAGTTCAAATCATAGGGGTGTCACTATGGCTATAACTGTTTTATGTCCGATACTGCCTGCGTTTATCAAAATTGGTATTACTGATATTGACAATGTTAGCGATTTCACAAAATTCATACTTTGGTGCTTATCTGAGAATTATTCTGCTGACGTTATTTCTGAAAAAATATCAATCAATGCCTTTGTAGTTCAAGGAGAAATTAATTATCTATTAGAGATAAAGTATATTAACGAAGTCGGTCAACTAACTGAAACAGGAAAAAGTTTCGTGAAATTATGCAATGCAGTAAACAAGTGCAACAATGAAAACAACGGCAAGGGGTATAAGGTGTGCGTCAATGCGTTTACAGGAGAAATAATTGACTATATGCCGGCTTTATGTCGCAAAGACATCGGTAATCAAAAACTATCAAAGAGGATTAACCTTCTTTTGACAAGAAATGTTAATTACAGTAATTCGCAGGATTTCATCATCGGTAAGTATAACGAACTCATTCCCGACTTAAATAGTGAAAGGTTAAGTTGCTATTTAGAGTTAGAATCAAAAGAGCCGCAATTCTATACTTATACTATTACAGAATTGCCCAAAAGCGAGTGCGATTTTGTCAAAAGGCCTACAGACGTTGTATTAGTTTATGATTTATTAATATATAAGTTGAATTTTTCGCTTGAACATTTAATTAAATTCAGACCGGTAATCGAAACTCTAACCAAATTACAGATTTTTGAATATCAAACGTATGAAAAGGACTTACTTACAGAGTTCGCTCATAAAATAATAGCTGATTACACTTACGAATTGGAAGTTAATGATGCATTAAAAAAATTAGAATACTCCTATAACACACTTACTGAACAACTTTTATGCAATGCGTACTATTCCAAAGCATCTTTAGATGTTAAAAAGGTAAAACCAAAAATAACAGTACCGTACGAACACCCGAAAATTCAGGAAATTTTATGTCTTATAATGTCAACGGAAGATTTCCCCAAAAGGATTACTGTATTTAAGGATAGCGTAAACGTTATTGAATCCCGCATTGATAAAAAAGAAATTCGTATTCCTTTCAGTAATTTTAAATTATTAACGGAAGTGCAGGAAAATGAAGAAATCACTGTTTAAGTTTTTAAGCCGTGTTGCTCACACTGCACTAAGTGCCGGTGACGCATACATATCCGGCGACTATGTAACATTTTGTATTGATTCTGCCATAAAACTGATAGATACAGCTTCAGATATAGTGGTATACGTACAAACAGCAAAGAGAACAGAAATATTAGACGATATGTATACCAAAAGTATAGCACATTATAGAGAACTGTACAATTTTGAAGTAAAGTCATCGGAAGCGGAAATTCAGTATACTCAAGAAATGTTAGAGCAACGATTAAAAAACAATCGCGAAAAATTATCACAGTTGAAATCTAATTATATAGATGAAATTTTAACGGATTCTGCAAAATATGCGGATTCCATACTCGAATATGAAAATAAGCGTTGCGAGATTTACGGGAAATTGCGGAATGATTTATATTATACACTTGTTGATATAGTCGGTGTAATATATATATATCAATTATCGGAAAATTGCGACCCTATTAAATCTAACGAAATTGAAGAGCAATTTAGAACGGTTGCTTCGCAATATAAAAGTTTCTTAAAAAAAGAGATAGGAGAGGTTTGAATTATGGCTGTAATGTTACCGAATGATTCGGGCGGCGGTATAGCAGAGGATGCTATAAAATTTGCTCAGGATTTAGCTAAAGAAA
>JAISIJ010000348.1 GCA_031262245.1 Oscillospiraceae bacterium
AAAAATTATGTAACACAGCTTTTTTATGCTATTCTAAAAACAAAGAACGTAAAAGGAGAAAACAATTATGACTATTAAATTCAGAAAACCATTCAGCGTGGAACGTGCAATTCAAACGGCCAAAAATGCTGCCACACAAAACAACGTATCCTTCAGTGGGGATACAAAAAGCGGACAAGCACGAGGTCTCGGATTTGCAGGGAGATACGAAGTCGTTGCAGACGGTATACTTGTCACAATCTCCGAAAAGCCTTGGTATGTCAGCAAAGACCTATTATCTAATAAACTATCGGAATTTTGGGGTAACTACCTTGAAAACGAAAGAAGAACGGCATAAAGGGAGAGTTGAAATGAGCATAATGCAAACATTAAAAGCCGCTGTATGCGGACCGTCTGCTATGCGTTCTTATGATGATATTTATGAAGAACGACAACGAATTAAGTCACAATTACCTCCGTCACAACTTGAAGATTTACAACTCCGATTAAATTTTGACCAAGAACTTAATCAGATGGTGTTGACAAAATTATCAAGAGAAGATATTGCCGCCAGTGCAATGTTTGGGATTCTAACGGCGTTTATAGCTCAGACGTTAGACAGAAACGGAAAGGCAATAGAAGCTTTTATAAACACATTGCAAATTACCGACCCAGCAACAGGCAATAAGATTTCAATAGGAGATTTCGATACTAACAATGTCTTTGATATAAAGCGAGGAGCTAATCATCGTGACCAACTTTTCCATTCCGGCAACCTATTCAAAAAAGCTCCTGCTGATTTTGTTAAACCTGATGGTTTATCACTTGAGGACTTAATGGGACTGGGGAAATCCGAGTATTCGTTGCTTGAAATTATGATAAAACAATATGGTTTAAGTGGCAACTTTTTGAAGATAGCGACAAACGTATTGAAAATTTACGGTATTCATTTTATTAAGGATATTTTTACTCCTGCCGGGATTCCGCTACCGTTTTCAGATATATTCACAAAGTTTACAGAAAACAGTTCGAATGTTTGTGGATATTCAACAAGTAATGCTCTTTATGACGGATTTTTGAAAGAAGCAAACAAAGAACTGCACTTTCTTAATATTAAGGCTTCTGATATATCATCGTCCGTGCTTATCGGAATTTTCACAAAAGCATATGTTAAGATTATGCACCCGGACCTTGATAAGAAACATCAAAAATCATTGGTTTCTAAAATGACTGTTGCTACATCCGGAATGTTGATTATATCACAAATGTTAATTCTTGTTGTACAGCGTAAGGACAAAGGGGGTGTAATTGATGGTGGAAAATTAAATATAATTACCGCTCAAATGCTTATAAAAAACAGCATTAAGGTTTGTGTCGAAACCAATAAAAACCACAACATTATAATGGAGGTTTATAGAAAAAAAAGAATAATAGTTGAGGAGGCGTTATTAAATGCAAATTGAATTAAAAGAATATAACAAAGAGGAGGATGAATTATATTTTTTTGAAAACGATAATGGTTGGTTTGTTAGCGAGGAAGCCTTGCAATCAGCGGAAACGACACTATCGGTATTTTCTGAAAAGGATAATCGAAAAAAACAGATTACTGCATTACTCACAATGGAACGGCTTAAACTTAATCTTTCCGAAGGAAAGATTGTGGTTGAAGATTACCGAAATCAAATCAAAAACATTATTCAAGAGTTTTTTAAGAAAAATAACTACTCTGTTCTTGATGAAACTGAAGCCTGCCTTGAATTATATAAGGCAATCAATGATTTCTATACTAATCTCCGATTAAAAAACTTGAAAAGTCTTTTAATCGCCACCGACGAAGTCGGTGGAAATTCGCCTACGGCGAATTTGAAATGAACCGTGCAATACTAATACTAAAAGGAGAAAATAAAATGGGGATTTTATTTAAAATGTTAACGACAATTGCAGGAGCAATGTTTTTAGGAGCAACGGCTACTACTGTTGCAAGCAATGTCAAAGAAAACATAGGGCGTAAATTACTTGCAACAACTTCTGTTGCAAATAATAACCAAGAAGAAGCAGAGCATAATACCGCAATATAGTCGATTAATTTGAAAACGCTAATGTGTTTTCAGCGAAAAAATAAATTTTTTCGCTACTTTGTGGCATTGCCATAAAGTTAATTAATTTCGTGTATACATCAATTTACTCGCTTCGCGAGTAGCCGTGCTTTCGCACGGCAATTTCAAAACACTTTCAGTGTTTTGAAATTAATTGACTATATAAAGGAGGAAATAAAATGAGGAATTTATTTAAATTGTTGGCAACAATTGCAGGAGCAATATGTTTAGGAGCAACGGTTGGTACTGTTGCAAGCAATGTCAAAGAAAACTCACGGCGTAATTCTGCAATATAAAGCAATGGAGGAATTGTTATGTTTTGGATATTAATAATTTGTGGTTCTTTGGTTTTTGCAGGAACTACATCACTCGTTTATTCGCAACTTGAAAGCGAACGTCAAATTTGGCATAAGTCATTTGCTGGGAGTTTTTAAGAGCTTGTTTAGCATCTTTTGTGGATATGCTTTTGCATTGCTTTTTTGATTTATCAAGGCAAAAATCCGCAAGTTTACTCGCGTAAGCCAAGTATTTTTAACGTAAATAAACGAAAAAATGGATGTGAAATGATGTCTGCAAAAGATGCTAAACAGGCTTTAAGGTGAATTCGCAAGCTCTAATTTAAGAAATTAGGGCTTGCTTTTTTTGTAAAGTTGAAGGTAAATCTTTAATAACTACTCTAAATCCGATATAATGCGGATTATCAATATACGGTACATCAGTTGCCCAATCAAAGGTTATCATTTCTTTGCGTGACTTAAATGAGCCTCCTTTAATTATTTTCCGTGGAACGGACTTATCAAAATTAACTTCGCTTTTCTTTTTGCCGGCTTTTTTGGAATTATCATTTGTGAATTCGTGTATATTTCCAAGCATTCCGCATATTCCCCATTTGTTTGCAACAAGGTCTTTATTACTTACAGTTTGACCGTATTTTCCTTGATTGCTTATACATATCAAACTATTTTCATCTATTGTTTCTTCTCCGCCACAGGAAACCGCATAATACCATTCAGCTTCAGAGGGCAAACGAAATCCGTTTTTTCGCAAATCCCAACTGTAATCTTCTTCACAATACACCGGTTCTAATCCATTTTGCAAGCTTAAATAATTGCAATACATAACAGCATCCACCCAATCAACATAAAATACGGCGTGGTCAGCTATTTCTTTTTGATATCTTTCTTTCTTATATATTGCATTATCTTTTACAATTTTCTCCGGATTAAAGTAATGTTTCATAATTTCTTTGGGTTCTTTTCTTTTTTTAAAATAATCTTTTCTTTTTTGATAATAATCTTTATTATTATCAAGAAAAAGCAGAAATTCTTGGTTCGTAACAGGGTATTTTGAAATATAAAACGAATCTACAAAAATATCAGCAGAACCATCTGAGTTGTACGAACTGAAATTAATTCCTCCTTTGGGAATAGAAATGAAATCTCTGTTTTTAATATCTTGAGGAATAATTTTTCTGTCTGCGGATAATATTTTAACAAGAGATTCTATTTTTGTTTTATTTTCTGTAAATTCGGTTTTATAAGACATATTGCGATAATAAAAATTCTCAGAATCATAATAATTCAAACACTTTACAATATCTTTTTCCGTTTTCAAGAAATCCGTCGATTTCCCCAAAACTAAATTTTTCGTAAGCAGTATTAATTTTTCATACAGATATTTGAGAATAGAAAAAGTATCAATTTCAATTCTAACTCTGTTGTGAGTAATTTCATTACGCAGTGCCAAGACAATTTTTAATAATGTAACTATTATTTTAGGTATATCATCTGTTTTATCGGTGTTCAGTATTTTGAGTTCTATATCGGTTGAAAAATCAAAAGAATTTTTAGCTAAATTCTCAAATAATCTCAAACTTTCTTCCAAAAAAGCTTTTAATATAGGTATTTCAGTTTCAAGAATTTTGTTTTTGACAACTTTATCGTCATCATAAATTTTACCAAATCGGATAATGACATACCCTAAAGTGGGTTTTCTGATTTCACCTTTATGCAATGCGTTATAGTGTTCATACTTATCGTTACTGATACCGTTTTCATTTATCATATAAGCAGACATTATATTAGCAAAATATTCGTAAGAGTCAAACAAATCAAATAAATCCACTACTGCACTTTTATAACAATTTTTTCGAAATTCTTCAAGAACATCATAAATCGTCAAGTATTCCATTATAATAAAACCTCCTTTGCTGAATTTAATATTAATTTCGCTTTTTCAATATCTTTTTCGTAAATATGTCCATTAGAAATAAAACAAGTTATGCTACCGCATTTTACACCTAAATCATTAGCCATTTTATTTGACAGCCAAAATAATGCTCTGAAATTCCCATATGAATTCATTGCGTTTTGACTTCTGAAAAAACATTTTGTATCTAAGACTTCGTTTCTTAATTTGAAATCTATTGTTGTTAAGCAAGGAATTCTCGGTCCAGGGTCATTAGGCAGAAAAAGTGCTATAGTTGCAGCTTTTGTTTCGGGTTTATTTAATAACCTTGATTTACACCATTCATACTGATTAACTTCCGGCAACCCAAAAATACGCTTGCCATAAGAGGCGTTTAATTCTTCTACAATTTCACAGGATTGCATTTTTTCAAGGTATAAATCTTCAAGATGCCTGTTAGCAAAACGTAATAAAATATCGTCTTCTATTATATTTGAGTGTATTTTAATAATTAAATCGCTTATTTCTATTATTTTGTCGGATTCATCATAATAAAAAGAACCCTTTGTACAGACATATTCAATATATTTTAGCCAAGCAAGTCCAACTGTCTTTTCTTCAATTATATAGGGCATAATGTAATTTCCTTGTTGTTTTGAATTTTTAAAATAGTTTCTGATACAATTTCAGGTATACTCTTGTGTTCAACATCAATTTCAATAAAAGGGAATGTAAACTCCTAAAAAAAATCACGATAAACATTATACAAATCTTGGTTAATAAGAGAATCTTTTAAATCATTATCTATGGAATTTCGATTTGAATTTCTTAGCAAACGTGTTTCATTACTTGCATATAATAACACAGTAATATCGGGTTTGCCAACTATATCAATCAATAGACGATAAAAACCATCGCTACTATTTTTGAAATCTTTATGACTCCAAAAATAGTTAGAGGTTATTCCTCGGTCTATTACCATATTTTTGTATTTATCTTTTAAATACAGATGTGGTATAGTCGATTAATTTGAAAACACTAAAGTTATAATCATTTTTATTTTCTCACTAATTTTTCACTGAATTTGCCTGAAACAAATTTCTTATTTAAGTTTTAAGTGATTCCAATATGCTCTTTAATTT
>JAISIJ010000364.1 GCA_031262245.1 Oscillospiraceae bacterium
TATTTCTTGCCATACTTTTGTCTATAAGAGTTGCATTAGTTCCGATTATAATCGGAATATTTTTTTTTGATGCATGTTTAACAAATTTCGTAAAACTAGAATGAAGTAATGGTTCGCCACCCGTAAAAAAACAAACGAGAATTATTAAATTCTGCTAATTGATCAATTAATTCCAGCCAATCGTTATCATTTAAAAGTCGTTTGAAATTTCCAGTATTTTCAACCGCAAAGCAATGTGCACATTTTAAATTGCAATCATATGTTATGGCTACAAATAGGGTAAATGAGTTTATACTTGAGGGAAACCATGGTCCTGAAGCATATTTACTATAATTCATTATATTTTCCTCCCTATGTCAATCATGTCAAATTATTTACATAAATGAGTTACACATTCTCCTAATTCTTGAAGAGACTTAATACCAACCACATCTTTTTCAGTTTCTCCAAATTCGCTTGCTAAAATTTGGACGCCTATTCCGGGATTAGATTTAATCATAGTTGGGATTATTCCATGAGAACCAAAAAAATGAATTATTGAATCTAAAACGCTTAGATGTCCCCCAGACTTTACCTACTGCAATACATCCTCCGATTTTACCACTCAACTTATTACCTTGCTGTTTTAAAGGTCTACAACGATCTAAAAAACACTTAAAACCTCCTGCAACAGAACCATAATAAACTGGAGATGCAAGTATTATGGCATCAGCTTCTATTAATTTGGATAAAGCCAAAGACATATCATCTTCTATGTGACATTCTTTGGTTTTACATTCACCACAACCATCACACGGATTAATATTCATTTGAGAAATTAAAATTATATCGACTTCTGCACCTATATTTTGTGCTGTTTGTAATGCTATTTTAACAGCAGTTTCGGTATTACCATTCTTTCTTTTTGAACCTACCACACCAACAATTTTCATAATAAATTTCTACTCCTTTTCTTTTACTGATATGAATTTTAAAATAATATTTTATTAATATTATCAATATTGGGGACGGAAGATGGGCTAATATATGTTGGACGCTTTTCATCTATATTAAACTGAGCAATAAGCAAGCCTTCGCCGTCTTCTGCATTAAATGAGGAAATTTGACATTCTAATGTATCTTCGGAATTTTTTTGAAGTTTCTGCTGAAAAATGCGATCCATATATCCAAATATGCTTGATTTTCCGTCAGCCTTAACTATATCAAGTTCAAAAATACTATTTGAATAAAGAATATAAACGCCTTTCCCATCATTCTTACATTTTGAATTCATTTTAGCAAAAAAACGTGGTGAATCTCCATTTAAACTGATGACGCATAAAAAATCAATATTGCAAGTGAAAATTTCGTTAATTAGTTGATCATTCAAGTAATCGTTACAAATTACAACACCCAAATCTCCAGCTAAAGTATTTTTGAAAACACTGATTTTCGTTCCCTCGGTAATACCAAGTTCTTTAAGAGGGGAACGTTCATAAGGCGATGGATTTATTTTTTCTATTATATATGGTTCTGATTTGCCCGGAATCGCTATAGGACAACAATTAATTCTCTCAAAATTATAATAGCTTCCTCCAATGATTATCGTATTATAAGCAGTCGCTGAAATTTGTAAGTTTTGCAACAACGATTCATGACCCGCCAATTCGGGCAACACGAGCAAATCTAAATTGTGATGACAAGACTTGGATATAATTAAATCAATGAGGTTAGGTAGCACTAAGACATCTGGACTCAAAAGCTGTCGTTCATCATGAGATAAAATACCATTGAGATTTAATTGTGCAATTCCTACACGCACAAGAGGTTTTCTTCGTACTTGGAAATCTTCTATGGTGAATGTAAACCTTGAATCTTGGCTAACGATATTTTTCGTTTTACGATTATAATTTCCTGACATATCAACTTGAACTAAACCATTATCAACGAGAATGGTGGACTTTCTCCATTGTGCATTCAACATACTTCTAATTAAATTAACCGATTGGGGTGTGGCATCTCGGTATACACTCGTTTGAGGCTTGTCTTCTATGTGAGGACTAAAAAAACTATATACTCCATCAATTATAATACCATCCATATTTTGCGATTCAATTGTAACCTCTGAATATGCCAAAGAAAAATTACTAATTCCGTTGAATTCTTTTTTTAATTTCTTGATGTTTGTATAATTATCTGTTGCATTATTACTTATAATAACACATTGGACATAAATATCGCCTATATTATCTTTGTTAAGTTGATTAAGAAAGCTTAGGCATTCGTTACTAATACCTGTACCTGTAGTGTTCGGATATGTGAATACTAATTCGATGCTTCTTCGTGCACTTTTAAGACAATTATATATATTGTTCGTTGCAAATCCACTTACAGGAGAAAGGTTCCCTTTAACAAATCGACAACAAAGCAATTTGCCTTGCTTTTTTCCTTCAGGCGTATCCATTACATACATACTTGGTATAGTAAAAGGCTCGCTCTCTGGAACTAATGTATCGAACAATGAAAGTAACGTATCTCTATTATAGAATTGATGCAATGCACCAATTTCTGGTCCTGATGTATTTTTGAATGTGTGTAATGCCACCTCTTCGCCCGTTCCATATCTATAATCTTCAGTGGAAACAACCGCTACACCTACTCTACCCCCGGGGACTAAAATTCTTTGTATTTCATTTGCTAATATTTTGGTTTCACCGGGAATAGAATGATGAAGTGCCGTTGCTGTAATTACAGCATCAATAGATGTATCATCAAATGGAAGGCGTTCTTCCGTTTGTAGCAAAGCATTAATGGTGCAATTTTCTTGAAATGCACGTCCAATAATGGTGTTAACGTTTTCTTTCGTTTTATCGACAGTTGTAACATCCAACCCTAAATTCGAAAGCACAATAGCAGTTTGTCCTACTCTACTTCCCAATTCAACAACTTTATTAAAACCTATATGTCTAAGGTCACGACCAAAATCAAGCCAACATGGAAGCGATTCTTTCCAAATAAAATGGGTGTGTGTTGTTGAAAAACTGTTCATTGG
>JAISIJ010000371.1 GCA_031262245.1 Oscillospiraceae bacterium
AATATAAAAAAATTGTTGTAAATTTGACACAATGCCCTAAAGGTACTTCTGAATTCAGACTTTTTGAAACCAACGAAACATTATTTAATTATGGTGTTATCAGTGGCGGCGATATGGTAACCGAAGCCGCTTACTGTAAATTAAAACATCTGTTTTCTAAATTTAGTTCAGTTGACGATACTGAAGAAAGAATGAGGTATATTCGTCACTATATGATGGTGTCTATACAGGGTGAAATGTCAAGAAGTATGTTTGTAATTCCCGTATCCATTGAAAATAATTGCAAAACAATTAATAAAGATGGTGGTCGTTTCGATTTAGATGAAACTTGGTCTGCAAATCCCGCTGTAGGTAAAGTTCCAGGAAAAGATCTATCTGAAGATGAATTTGCAAGATTAAGTGCCGACAAAGATTTTATTGAAAGTGCAGTACTTCGCTTTGAAAAGGTCAGCATTATTAATCCTAATCAAAACAATAAAGACTTCCATTTAAAATTAAAAATATCTATATTCAATTACGGTGAAGAAGAAAAAGAGGATAACGGTAATTCAATAACACGAAGCATTAAATTTTCAAATGTTATTGGAGAGGAACAGGATGTAAATATTGATTTTCTCGAAATTGCTAAAAATCATCTGAAGCCAAAAAACAATGTAATTATTGCTATAAAAACGGTAAATGACGAAAATACTGCAAAATCTCTTGACACTGTAAAAGATTATGCTATACAAATTCGCTCTTTGAAGATTCTTTTATCAGCTACAAGACGTTAGAAAAGGTGAATTGCGTGAAGATTGAGTGTTTACCATTTGAATATGAATTACAAAGGGCAAAACATTTGTTAAAAGAAACGGAGAGTGAAATACCCGATAGTGTGATGTCGATTGTAAAATTTTTTTGCAATAATAATATCGGCATAATTCTATCGCGAAATGTAAAAGTCCTTTCCTGTAAAGATGCTCGTAGCAACAGAGTGCGTCTCGGACACAAGGGCATACCATTATTCGATGAGCTAAAATCAATCGTTTTTCGTGGTTTTGATAAAGACGGTAAAGAAATAATCGTTGCTGCCCACTGCCGTGGCCATATGAACATAATAACCGAGCGGCTCATAAACTTATGTTCATTATGCAAAGAACCTGAAATTTTACCGGAAGAAGAATTAAAATCACGTTTTGGTATGCAGTTCGGTACTGTTAATCCGATTTTACTTGATTTAAACTCTAATGGTAAAATAATAAATATTTTCGATAATAGTTTATCAAGACCGATAGCTAAATGTCCCGGGACTATGATGACAAACGCAGGTCATCATACATGGGGCATTGAAATAGACCCATCATTACTGATACCTAAAATACGAAACGGATACATATATGACGTTGCCGAAGCGGATAAAGAACTGGAGTACTATGAATTACCTCAATTAGCCAATCCAAAATCAATCGGGATAATTACCGGAAACGGTCCGGATTCGGGAATTGCATTGTGGAACAGGATTAATAGCTATTTTTCAGAAATGCTAGGGGAACATTTCCTTGGAGATATATCATTACCTAAGGTAAGCATTATTTCCTTACCGGCTATGGGCTTATCTATGGAATTAGATAAACGAGATAGTGCAACTTGGGAAACGCTTGTTGAAGCTATTGACAAAATGTTTTGCAATGATGTTGATTTGCTTGCTTTAGCTTGCCACACAACACATTATTATACAAATAAAATACGCACTCTCTTTGAAAAAAACGGTAAGCGTTTTATTTCTATGCCACAAACAACGATAAATTATATTAAAAATGAAAAACTCACTGACCTTGCTATAATCGGAATTAGCTATGTTGCTAATCTTCAAGAATACAGTGCATATTCTGAATTAAAAAAATTTGATATAGAAATTCCGTCCGATGAAGTGCTGTCGAAATTTCACGAAATCGGTTATGACATCAAGAAAATGAAAAATTTATACCCCGTCTTTCAGAAATTTACAAGTCTTTTGCGGTCAGATATAAAAGCAAAAAATATAATCATTGCCTTAACCGAATTGTCGATACTTGTTGAAAGTCAAAAGAAGAGGTATGAACATAAAAACATTATTGACTCTTTAGATATTTACGGTCGGGAATTAGCAAGATTAAGTTTAGGAGTCGAATAGGAAACGTAATATGATAAATGAAGTAAATAAGAATTCAATTATCGCTGCTGTTGCGGCACACAATGTGCGATGGATAAAAAATAATTTCTATACAGTGGAAAACTATGACGAGTTATCCATATCTATTCTTATATCTGAAATTACAAAATACAAAAATCCGCAAGGAAAAGAACGAGATGACGAATTGCCACCATCTCTTGTGTCGTATTATGAAAATCATTACAGTAACAATCCTGAAGCTGTTGAAAAAATAAACGAAGCTATACTCAATGACTTCGTCCAAAATAAAAAAATCCTGTTGATTTTTGAAAACGAAAATTCTAACAGCAAACGATCAAAGCTGATTATACAGCGTTTAAATGACATCAAAAATTGTGATGTTGTCAATAATTTAGCGTTTAGTCAAGATATAGGCGTTTTTGTTAAAAATTTAGATGATAAAGCCGTTAAGCCGCAATATATTGACTTTGTACTTTGCTGTTTATCTAAAATTAACAATTATCAAGACGTTGTTTCAAAATTGACATACCTTATCGGACGGTTCGGCAAAGATAAGATGTGTGTACTTTATGACCACGAAAATTCTGACCTTTTGTCATTTTTAAGTGATTGGAATATAGTTACAGATAATTATGACGGTATCGGAATAACGATGTAAAAACTTTTAATGTAAATAATTGCAATTAACGTTTTCGTTATTGAATTTTAGGCTAATATGAGGTTGATTATGACTCTCAAGGATTTTTTTGAAATACTCTATAATAATCTGCACGGTTCTTTTTCAAAGGGCGTTTTTACAAGTGAGCTTTTGAATAATTGTGTTATTGAAGATTGTGATGAACTTCCTAAATATGAAGATGCATATAGAAAATATTTTAATTCCGGCAGGTTGAGTAAAACTACTATTGATGTTATCAAGAAATACCGTGATCAAGATCGTTTTGTCAATTATTTAAAAAGTTTAATCAAGTCTGATGACGTGCTTGTTGATATTTGCAGTGCATTTGAGAATGCCGGTGAATCGAATATAAATGTCAATCCTAAGACCTTAGATGAATTTTGCCGTAGTGTTTCAGAACAGTTGATTTCTTTATTGAGCGTTGTTGACGATTCAGATATAAAAAACAAAGATAAAAAGTCAAAGTGGATAACCGAAGGAAGTGATTTCAATGACTTTGATAAGTTTGACGGTTTTATTTATGAGAATTATATAGTTTCTGAATTTCTTGTTGATCCTCAGAAATACTTTATCATTGCTGGTAAAGGTGTGGGGAAAACTGTGCTTTTAAAATATAAAAGATATTTAATGGAACAAAGATTGAAAAGTGCCACTTTTTTACCAAGTGACAGACCTTATTTGGATTTTGTTGATACGTTCACTAAAATACTAAATGATAACGAAATTAAACAATTTTCCGATAAAAATTTTTGCTTATCTTTTTGGAGAGTTTCACTGCAGATATATTTGTTATCTGCTGTTGCTATACCTGTAAATACTTTAGCAAATTTTTTCAGTGACATTGAATCAATTCAAGGTAATTCTATAAATTTAAAATATCATTTAGAATTTTTACTGAGACCTGACAGAGATATGATTACTGTTGTTAATTATCTAATATCAAAGCTTGGCGAAAGTGGTATGCAAAAACTTTTTGATGTTTCATATTTAATTACAAGTCTGTTTAGGAAGAGCATACATGAATCAGTTATATATTTTTTTGATCGTGTTGACCAGGCATTCAAGGATGCTGATGCACCTATATGGATTTCTATGCAACATGGGTTGTTGGAAGCAGCGTGGGACATAATTAAAAGTAACCCTCATGTAAAGATTTATATGTCATTAAGGCAGGAGGCGTATGATTCTTTTGATTCATTCAATAAATCCTCCATGGCTGCTAACATATCTCTTCTTCAGTACTCTGATAATGAATTGAAAGATTTAATGTTGCAGCTCATTAAATTCTACGAGGGTAAAGACTCTTTTGAGGAGTTTTTGGGTATTAATTGTTTTAAGAATACTGTAGTTCATCATGACGAAGATATTTATTCTTTCATGAACAGATATTCAATTGGCAGACCGAGAGATTTTGTTATATTTGGCAAATCGCTGTCTGAAAAAATCGAAAGTGAATTAAAAGACCGGTCACAAGAATTAAAAGATACCATAATTGTATCTTCATCACAAAGCATTATAAGTGGATTACATAATGAAGTCAAAATGCTTCTATCATGTTTAGAAACGAAAGAAGATTTTGATAGTTTCTTAATACTGCTGTGTAACAATGTTCTGACATATGATGAACTTCGAACCGTATGTAAAAGCTTTAATGGTAATCGGTGCTGTAACGATTGTTATTTATGCAAAAGCAACAATGATTGTCAACACCCTTTTTGCGATCTCTATATTATGGGATTGCTCGGAAAAGTACAAAAAATAGATGGTAATAGCGAGACATACAAACAAATATTTAAATCGCCTTACGAAGATATCACAAAATCTGTAACATATAGTGATTCTGAATTTTTCTTAATACATCCTGCTTTAAGAAATTATATAAAAGCTCTTAAGAAAGATATTCAAGATCATTATGAAGTCTATGACTGTTTGCTAATAGGTGATGGTTTACCTTGGAAAAAATCCGATTCTCAAATAGTTGAAATTCACAAGAAAATCGACTGTATAAACAGTACAAAAATTCAAAAATTTTTAATATCTCAATTGATTTTGTATTATCAAAATGGTAAAACCGAAAAATATTCGGCATTGACTGAAAAATATAATCATCAGGAATTTTCTACAGACAATGAAACAAGTACTCTTGTTGCTGATATTCTCAAGGATATGAGTGTGGATAAACAAAATAATATAAAAACACGTATATTTATCTCATATGCCTATGACAATGACGAACATATTAAGAGAGTTATGAGTTTCACTAATATGTTGAGACATATGGGATTTGATGCTATTATGGATCAAATGTTGATGAACAAACATCATAGAGACTTGGAAGCTATGATGGATGACGGTCTTAGTTGTGATAAAGTTATAATAGTGCTTTCAGAAGCATATAAAACAAATGCAGAAAAGCATACAGGTGGAGTCTGGAGAGAGTACAGAAGAATTCTATCTGATATGGAGGAACACGGCGGGAAATATATTTTTGTGAGTTTTGATTCTTTTACTGAGTATACTCGAAGAAAAATTTTACCAAACAGCATATCGAATTCTTTTATTATTGATCTTGCGAAAGATAAAGAAAACAAGTATAGTTCTCTGATTTCTTGTATAACAGATGTTGAAAAATTTCCTTGGGCAACCGTGAATCCTGATATTTCTCCGATTACATATGAGGAAATACCCGATTTTAATTGATAGTTTTGAATAAAAAATTAATAGGAACTTAAAATGGGTTACAGCTTCTTGATTCAAACAACTAAACACGGTGGTAAACTTTACTTTTGGTAATCCATTGCGGAAAGAAAAAATAGTTAAATATGATTGAAATATAAAAAGATAGATTAATCATGTTTATATTGAAAGATTCATAATGTACACTTATAACCAAAAAAACAAAAACTCAATTCGACATAAAATTTTACGTGAAGCATTTTAAGCATTAACTGTCTATCGTGAAAGATCTTGTTGTGTACCAAAAACATACGTCATAAATGTTGTTGATTACTTTTTATCGC
>JAISIJ010000388.1 GCA_031262245.1 Oscillospiraceae bacterium
TACGCCATATGCGTTTTTTTAAACTTTCTTTCTCATCAAAATCCATATTTTCAAAAGTATCAACAAATTCTACCATTTTCTTAGTTTGTTTCTTAGAAGTCATAAAATCTCTCTTCCAACCGATTTATCCCAATCATACTTTTCGGGATTTTCCCCATTCCAATTTTCCGCTAACACTTCAAGCGTGGAAGTTTATCCACAAACAAACTTTCGTACTCTTTAAAAGCACCGACCCCTACTTCTCATATTTTTTCTTTTTACGAACATAGAAAGGAATTTCGTCTTTGACAACTTTACGAATTTTCGGGCTTTCCGTAGAAATAAAATTAAGACTTTCGTGTGACGCAATTTGTTTTATAAGTGGTTTGGAAATTTCTTTAAAAAGTTTTCCGGAGTTTCCCGCCATATTAACAACAATAAGGAGTTGAGTGCGACCGTCGGAACGATTCATATTCAAAAGATATGCCTCATTGACGTTATCGTGTTTCTGAAAGAGTTTTATAGCGGCTTTTTTCAAATCGGTATAATAGCCTATAGGACGGGTATAAGTAACTTCTTCGGCTGTGTTCATTGTAATTTGAGGAATATTCATATTACGGGCAACCATAAGTATTGCCTGAATTTCTTTAGAAGTAAATTCTTTACTGTAATAGTTTGGATTAAGAACGGCATTTTGTGATTGAATTAAATCAAAAAGTCTTAAGCAATTAATTTTATAATAGCTTACATATCTTTGAGTAAACCTCAAGAGTTCTTTATAACTTGTAAAGAACGGTATAAACATTTTCTTTTCGGGGTTCATAATTGTTTTAAGCTTGAGATGTATCCCGTCTTTGTCGGTATCCTTAACATCTTCAACACAAATTACATACACATCACTCCTTATAAGTGTCTGCAGAAATACGGAACGTTTTTCCGGTGTTGTAATAGCCTCTTTAAGTAAAACTTCTAACGTCATAATTTATTCCTCTATTCTCTTTATAGCTAATGAGTAATTTAGCAATTTTTCAGAATAACTTTAATTTCAGGATAATTTTATTTTTTACTGCCGATTATTTTTAATGTTTCTTTGATAATTTCCGCCGAAGAAAGATTTCTGTCCATTTTTGAAACTATCGGTGCAACTTCACTTTGCACATAGCCCAAAACAGACAGTGCCGCCAAAGCCTCGGTAACACTTGAGTTTACGACATTATAAGCAGTCGTATTTCCACCCAAATCCGTTTTAGCCAATTTATCCTTAAGTTCCAAAATAATACGTTGGGCAGTCTTTGCACCAATGCCCTTAACGCCTGTAAGAGATTTACTGTCCTCCGATACAACCGTTAAAGCAAAATCCTCCGCCGTCATATCGGAAAGTATAGCTGTTGCGGCTTTTGCACCTATTCCGGAAACACTTATCAGCATTTTAAAGGTATTGAGTTCCGAAAGAGAGTGAAAGCCATATAAATCCATCGCATCTTCTCTTACCTGAAGATATGTAAACAACGTTGCCTCATCTTTGAGTTTTGAAAGTGTGGTGTTAGTGGTATGTACCGCAAAAGCTATACCGTTATTTTCAATAACAGCAAGATTATTTTGTTTTAAAACCACTTTTCCGGATATACTGTAAAACATAATTTTTACCGCTTTTTTATTTATGATAATGGATTATTTTAGCTTTTCAATGCCGCTGTTCTCTGCTGTGTAAGCGTATTATGACAATGACAAATGGCAATTGCAAGAGCATCTGCGGCATCATCGGGCTTAGGTAATTCGGAAAGTTTTAAAATCACTCGCACCATTTCCATAACTTGAATTTTTTGAGCCTTGCCATAACCCACAACCCCTTGTTTTACCTGAAGAGGTGTGTATTCATAAACAGGTAAATCCGCCTGTGCCGCCGAAAGGAGCAATACTCCCCTCGCCTGTGCAACATCTATTCCCGTTTTAAGATTGGTTGTAAAAAACAATTTTTCAATACTCATACAATCGGGTTTAAATCTGTTAATAATAAATTTTGTGTCAACGGCAATAGCATTAAGTCTTTTTTCAAAAGCCACTCCGGGTTCGGTTAAAACAGCACCGTATTCAACAGGTTTAAATTTATATCCGTCATAATCCAATACACCGAAACCTACTGTTGCAAAACCGGGGTCAATTCCCAATACTCTCACCTAAAACTATCCACCAATCTCGCCAAAATCAACCAAACCTATCACACCTATTTTAATTCACAAGACATTATAACATACCGAAAAACACAATGCAAGTAATTTTTAATAATTGTTATATTTTTGTTACATTTTATTAAGTTTTTTATCTTTTTGGGGTTTCTCGTGGTTTCCAACCGTTTAAATCTGCATTTTTCATAGCGGTAAAAATTTTTTGAGAAAATCCTTGTTGCTCTCTGTCAAATTGTTTAATAAAATTCTTTGTTGTTTCACGATTGGTATGTCCGTCAACGGGACAGGGAGATTTTAACACAGGGAGATTATACCTCTGTGCAACAGAAATTATCTCATTCTCTTCACAAAGCACCAAAGGGCGAATAAGAGTAATATCTCTCCTGTCAAGATAGGTTTTCGGTGCAAAACAACCCAATCTGCCCTCATTAAACAAATTCATAATAAAAGTTTCAATAACATCATTATAATTATGACCTAAAGCCATTTTATTACACCCAAGGTCTTTTGCGGCAACGTGTAAAGCCCCTCTGCGTAAATTTGCACATAACGCACAGGGATTTTTTTCTTTTCGTATTTCAAATACTATTTTATAGACTTCCGAATGGACTATTTTATATGTAACACCTAAGTTTTCACAAAACTCCCCTACCCTGCTTAACTCCATAGGTTGATTGTTAAAATGAGGGTCAAGTGTTATTGCAAAAACATCAAAATCAATACCTATAAATTTTTTCAGCATTGATAATCCTTTTAACAAAACAAGGCTGTCCTTTCCTCCCGAAACACCAACGGCAATTCTGTCGCCTTTTTCAATAAGATTATAATCGTCAATTGCTCTTCGCATTTTTCCCAATATCTTTTTCATAAAACCTCACCAAAAAGCCCATAAAATATGGGCTTTTTGTCATATAATTTTCTAATCAATCGTAATTTGATTCAATGGTAACTTGAGGAACTCTTTCGGCTACTCTATCCATAAAACTCTCTACTGTCTTATCTGAAGTTTCAATAAGTCCGTAAGCATAATCAGAAACAGCCACCATAAATTCAGAAGAAATTGTGCTGTCATAAGGAGAAACTTTGGTATAATCAATGTCTATTTTCGAGGCAACATCTGCCAAAACAGGGAAATAGTCTTGCCCTCCTAAAGATTTAGGTTGATTATATGTTGTTTGTACAATAGTTTTATTGTTAACAAAATCCCCCCTGCTCTCTGCAATAAGTGTCATTGTTTCGGTGTCTAATGTTGTTGCCGCAATAAAGTCACGACAATCTGTTCCGTTATCTGTACGAGAATTTACAAGCATCCAAGTACCTCCCCAATAGAAAAGTGAAGGACCTTGTACTACCGCCCATTGTTGCGTAGGTGGAATCGCTGTTGAGGCACCTGTAGGGTCAGTATAGTAATCGCCACCTAAGATAATATCAAAACCCCAAGTAGCTACAAAATATCCCATAGTTTTATTTTCTACTCCGAGCCTATACCACTCATCTCCCCATTGATATGCCGAAGTAACATATCCGCTGTCCGTCCAATGTTTTGCCATTTCAAGGAAACTCAACGCTTTATTGTCATAAGCATTTAACGTACCCTCAAAAATCCAGCCATTCTCTGTAAAAGAACCGTTATAACTGCCCGCAGCCAAACCCATACCCGCAACGGTAGCAGCCATTGCAGTTTGCCCGCTTGACGCCTCATAAACTTTCGCTGCGGTTTGTTCCATTGTACCCCAATCACAGACCAAAGTTTGCATTTCTTCGGGTGAGGTAACACCTAAGTAACTTTCTGCCATATCTGTTCTGTAAGCATATCCCCCGGGGCAAGCCTGCCAAGAAATTGCTCTTAACTCACCGTTGCCGTTTCTGCCTATATTCTGAACATACTCAAAACTGTCACTCCACATATCGTCGCTGAAACCCAAAGAACTCATAGGAGCGGATTTTGTGTCATAATCTGCATATTCTCTTAAGTAGTCAGGTTCAACACAATATATATCAATATCTTCGCCGCCGGCAAGCATATTATCATATGCTTGTTTTGCGTCAAAGCTGCCACATTCCAGATTAACAAAATTAATCGGTACTCCGTTAGGTGTACGAGCTCCGTCAAGTCTTTCAACATTATACATATAATCAAGACTTACACCGTCGTCATTGCCTATCCAAGCGTTGAGTAATGCAGGCATATCAGTATTGTTCCAACTTACAACAGTAAAATTTTCTCCGCCGTCGGCAAGGGTCATTTCCCCGAAACTTAAATTATTACCTCCGCCGGCAGAAAGACCGCCTGTGGGTACGTTCTTTGTAGTTAACACCTCTGAAACAGTAGGGTCAAGTTCCTGTGTTTTTGTTATATCCTCCGTCCCGTCTGAAGTTACCTGTGTAACAGTAGTTGTTTGTCTTTTCAAGTTGCCGTCACTTGACACATAAGTTCCTGTTTCTTTGTATCTGAAAGATGCACAAGCCGACAACATTACTGTTAATGAACATAACAGTGCCAATAATTTTTTCATATTTCCCTCCTTGTATTAACCGTAAAAGCCAACACATTCGTGATGTATTACTACAACACCTCTAACAGGCAATTAAATATCGCCCTTATATAGTACATCTTGTTGACATTGAAATAAATTCAATGTCAACGCTCTCCGGCTATGCCGTCGCACCGCCGCAAAACGGCGGTTATAGTCATTCCGTTTTTTCTTAATAAAAAATGGAATGACTATAACATAACTATAATATCAAAAATCTTAAATAAAGTCAAGAATTTCTACTGAATATCAGCAATATTTCACGAAATTTTCAAGATACATCCGCTAATTCCACATACTGCTCCCCATTCATTGCAATATACTCCTTACGTCCCGCTAAATTATCTCCCAAAAGCAAGTCAAACATCTTTGCCGTATTCTCGATATCTGCCGGCATAATTTTTATAAGTCTGCGTGTGTCGGGGTTCATAGTAGTCAACGACATCATTTCGGGTTCGTTTTCACCAAGACCTTTTGAACGTTGAATAGTATATTTTCCGCTTAATTTTTTAACAATATTATTTTTTTCACTCTCTGTATATGCAAAATAAGTTTTATCCTTTGCGGTAATCTCAAAAAGCGGTGTTTCGGCTATATATACATATCCCTGCTGAATAACTGTAGGAGTAAGACGGAAAAGCATAGTTAAAATCAAAGTGCGTATCTGAAAACCGTCCACGTCCGCATCTGTACAAATAACTATTTTATTCCATTTGAGATTGTCCAAATTAAAACTATGGAGTTCTTTATTCTCTTTGGCTTTAATCTCAACACCGCAACCCAAAACTTTCAGTAAGTCAATAATAATATCACTCTTGAAAATTTTAGCATAATCCGCTTTTAAGCAGTTTAATATCTTACCTCTTACAGGTATTACCGCTTGAAATTCTGCGTCACGGGCAAGTTTAACCGCCCCCAAAGCACTGTCGCCCTCAACTATATAGAGTTCACGGCGGTCGGTATCTTTACTTCGGCAATCAACAAACTTAGGTACCATATTAGATAAATCAATATTCCCCGCAAGTTTCTTTTTCAAATTCAAACGTGTTTTTTCGGCATTTTCTCTTGAACGCTTATTAACTAAAATCTGTTCGCAAATCTTAGTAGCCTCAATGGGGTTTTCAGTAAAATATACCTCCAAATTCTGCTTTAGAAAATCAACCATATAGTCATAGATAAATTTATTATTAATAGCTTTTTTAGTTTGATTTTCATAAGATGTTTGGGTAGAAAAATTTGACGATATAAATATCAAACATTCTTCAATATCCGCAAAATTAATCTTACTTTCATTTTTCTGATATTTATTATTTGACTTAAGAAAATTATCTATAAAGGAGGTAAAAGCCTGACGAGTTGCCTTGTCGGGTGAGCCACCGTATTCCAAAAAGGAAGAGTTATGATAGTGTTCTGTTAATTTAACTGTATTTGAAAAAGTAAAAGCAACGTTGAGTTTTACTTTATATTCCGGTTTATCATTACGGTCACGCCCCGAACGCTCACCGCTGAACAATTGCACAGAGGTTAAAGGATTGGGAACAATTTCATTAATATAATCCGCAATACCGTTTTCATATATAAATTTTTCCTGTCCGTTCAATACAAAAAGGATATTCGGGTTAACAATTGCCTGTTTTTTAAGAGTATCCCTAAACCATTCAATGGGAATATCTATCTCCGTAAAGACTTCAAGGTCGGGTTTCCATTTTATCTTAGTACCTGTTTTTCTGTCAGAAACAGGCTTTTTATCAAAAGAAACATTCTCGCCCTGTTTAAACTCAAGGTTATAAAGTGTGCTGTCCCTTTTTACGGTAACTGTCATATATTCAGAGGCAAATTGAGTTGAGGCAAGTCCCAAACCGTTTAACCCCAAAGAATATTCATAGTCATTTGCTCCGTATTTTCCTCCGGCATAGAGTTCGCAAAAAACAAGCTCCCAGTTATATCTGTCCTCGTTTTTGTTGAAATCAACAGGACAGCCCCTGCCGAAATCTTCAACTTCAATAGAACCGTCTGCATATTTTGTCACATTGATTTTATTTCCGTGACCGCTTCGAGCCTCGTCAAGAGAGTTTGAAATAACCTCAAAAACAGCGTGTTTAACGCCCTCAAGACCGTCACTTCCGAAAATAACGGCAGGTCTTAAACGTACCCTGTCCGCACCTTTGAGCATAGATATACTTTCATTACCGTATTCTTTTTTTGCCATTATTTCTCCAAAATACACCAAACCAAGCCCTCACGGACTTGATTTAGTTATGATATTTTTATTTTTTCAATATTTTGTATATGCAGAGATTTAATCCTACCTTTTTACAGTACCGCTGCAGCCGCTACACCACCCTGAGCTGCCTGTTTAGAAGTTTGACTTGAATTAACATCGGAAGAACTCGCAATTTCAGATTGAACAAGCTGTTGTGTAATATTATTAACAACAGTATCTTTAGCAGTTTGAGTAGCTGCATCTCCAACTTTTGTCTGTTCTGTCCATTCGTCAAAGCGCTTCATAACTTCAGTATAGGTATCTTTTGTAATTTGAGGAGTGCTGTCACCATAAAGGTCTGTAACATATTTAAAACCCTCTTCAACAGCCGCTCTCAATGTTGCTATCTTATCTTCGCCGTTTTCGGAATTAAGCAATCCGCTTAACGCATTAGCCATATCCATTATGCGTGTTGCAACTTTATCAACAGAATATTCGCCGCCCTCGGCAATTGCTGCTTGAGCCGCAGTAATATCTTCTTCTGTGGGGTTGAGTGTATACTGTGATACTTCACCGTTTTGATTAGGCAGATAAACAGAAATACCTGTTGTCGCAAGACTGTTTGAAGTAGATTGATTTTGGAGCATACTTTGAACAAACTGATTAAATTTGTCCATTCTTTCAGCCTCAAGAACCTGAATTTGCTGTACTCTGTCAAGGCTTTTTTTGTCATAAATACCCGAATCGGCAACATCAACCTCTGTTGAACCGATTTTAATAGTGTCTAACTTTTGGGCGTTGGCGACATTTTGTTCATCAAAAGTCGTTTGTAACGCACTCGAAGTATCGACATTCCCTGCCTCTTGATTAGCGGTACTTGCTTTATTATATGACTCTAACAAGTCATAATTGGAAAGTCCGGGATTACCTATTGTTGTTGACATAATATTCACTCCTTTATGTTATATATAAAACCATTATATTCTTCACCTTATACTCATTATCGTCAGAACAAAAAAATAGTAAATATATTTTGAAAAAATTTTATAATTTATTTCATAACTTATGCAGACAATTGTTGAAATTGCTGTAAATTACACATTAATACGGAAAAGTGTAACATCTCCGTCTTGCATTATATAATCCTTACCCTCTAAACGTAAAAGCCCTTTTTCTTTTGCAACAGTCATATTCCCACATTCTTTAAGGGTATCAAAGGAAATAATCTCCGCTCTGATAAAACCTCTCTCAAAATCTGTATGGATTTTACCTGCCGCTTGAGGTGCTTTTGTGCCTTTTGTAATCGTCCAAGCCCTGACTTCCTGTTTTCCGGCGGTAAGAAAGGATATTAAGCCCAGCAAAGCATATCCCGTACTGATAATACGGTCAAGTCCGCTTGTTTCAAGACCTAAATCAGAAAGGAACATTACCTTTTCTTCCTCGGTCATATCTGAAATCTGTGCTTCTGTTTCCGCACAAACAGGCAAAACCGCCGATTTTTCACTTTCTGCAATTGTTTTTACAATATTAAAATTCTCGTTTTTTTCAACACCTTTTTTAAAGTCATTTTCAGAGAGATTGGCACCGTATATCACAGGTTTCAATGACAAAAGCGGTACAGTTGAAACAATTTCCTTTTCTGTTTCGGTATATTCATATCCCCTTGCGGAATTTCCCTCTTCCAAAAAGATTTTTAATTTCTCTAAAAATTCAACTTCAGCCGTAAATTTCTTATCACTCTTTGCCGCTTTCTTAGATTTATCAATTCTTCTGTCCAAAATCTCAATATCCGAAAAAATCAATTCAAGATTAATGGTTTCAATATCTCTTTTCGGGTTGATATTTCCGTCAACGTGGATAATATTATCATCCTCAAAACACCTTACAACGTGGATAATTGCGTCAACTTCTCTGATATCCGCCAAGAATTTATTACCCAACCCCTCACCTTTTGACGCACCTTTAACAAGCCCTGCTATATCTGCAATCTCAAGGGTTGCAGGGGTGAATTTGTCAGGGTCATATTGTTTTGCAAGCCAGTCAAGGCGTTCGTCGGGAACGCTGACAACTCCTGTATTTTTTTCAATTGTGCAAAAGGGATAATTTGCACTTTGGGCTCCCGCATTAGTCAACGCATTAAATAATGTACTTTTACCCACATTGGGTAAACCAACCATTCCTATTTTCATATTACAATAAAAACCTTTCTTTACTTTTCACACAAAATTACTTCATATCTCCGTCTTCACCCAAACCTCCGATATTGTCGGGGGCTCGGCTGTCGGCAAAATCAAGTATATCAATATTTATATTATCTTTAATCTCTTCAAAGAAAGCTGAATTATAAAATTCCTCAATCAAAACATTATCTCGCTCAACTGCAGTACTGTTTGAAACAAAGATATTAAGGTTCATTCTCTTAAAATATCTCAAAGCCAAGTCAACATCTTGTTTTAACATATCAAGGCTTTGCCCTTTTATGCCGAAAAGGATATTAACCCAATCAAAATGTTCCGCTATCTCCTGTGCTGTTACATCGGGCATTGCTTTTTTGAGATAACGTCTGAAGTTAATATCAAAAGTTTCCACACCCACAAGTCCCGAAATATTAGGAAAACGTTCTTTTAATATTTTCAGTTCTCGGCGAAATTTCCAATGTAATTCTATTATTCTCTCGCTAATATTTTTTTCAATACAAATATCGTCAATTAAATCAAGTATTTCCGTCGATAATTCAAAATACGAGGCACTGTCAATAATCTGTAAAGGTCTGTCCCCTGTAACGCAAGATAAAACTGTTTTATTAACAGAAAAATCTCCGCCGTTATCTTCAATATAATCACAAAAAATACATTTACCGTGGAAACAGGGATTGCTTTTAAGGAGTACTATCTCTCTGGGGTATTTCCCCTCAATTCTCACATATCTTTTCATTTTCATTACAATTCTATAACAATATAGTTAAACACTTCACGTTTATATGGTAATATTACCTCTTTTTGCGTTATGGATATACCGCTTCAAGGAGGTGTAATTATGCTTGATAATATCGTCCACAGCCCGTTTATAAAAACATTGGCAATAGTAATTTGTTTGGATACCGTATTGGGTATTCTCCGTTCATTCAAACAGAGAAAATTAAATTCAGCTTTCGGCATTAACGGATGTATCCGCAAAACCGCAATGCTTGTAAGCGTTGTAACTTTGGGAGTAATAGACAAATATTTTCTTATAAGTTCTTTAGGGCTTATCCCCGAAGAAATAGAAAAATACTTCCCCGATATAGGTCTTTCCGCATTCTTTGCAATTCTTTTTATTGTCTTTGAGAGTTTGAGTATTCTGAAAAATATGCAGCTTTGCGGTTTACCCATACCTAAAAAACTACAACAGCTTGCCAAGAAATTTTTAGATAAATTCACGGACGAATTGCCGAAAAAATAGTTTTAAAATAGTTTTTCAAACAGAGTTTAAAAACTCTGTTTTTTTATTTCTCTCTTTTCTTTTTTATATACACTCTCAAAAAAGCAAATAACGCAAATACTACAAAGAGTATGATATTTACAATAACTATAGATGCACCTGTAGGGGTTGAATATTCATAAGAAATCATTATTCCCGTGAAAAATGCCGCAACAGACATACACGCAGAGAATATCGTTACCGCTTTAAAACTCTTGCAAACCCTCATAGACGTAAGAGCAGGGAAAATAATAAGGCTTGATATAAGCAACGCACCAACCATTCTCATACCCAAAACAACGGTAACTGCGGTTAATGCCGCTAAAAGCATATTAAAAAAATTCGTTTTCACACCTGTCGCACTTGAAAAAGTTTCGTCAAAGGTTATTGCAAAGATAGTATTATAAAATATCAAAAACAGAATTAAAACAATAACAGTCAATACAACAGACAACACCAAATCGTCTTTACTGACTGCAAGTATACTACCGAAAAGATAGTTTGATAAATCGGTATTAACTCCGTTTAACGATATAACCGTAACACCTATTGCCAAAGAGGAGGAAGATATTAACGCAACAGCGGCATCTCCCTTGATTTTACTGCTTTCACTCAACCTCAACAGCAAAAACGCCGTTAACACAACAACGGGTATACATACCGCAAGGGGAGCTAAATTCAGCACCGTTGCAACTGAAAGAGCCCCGAAACCGACGTGAGAAAGTCCGTCACCTAACATAGAATATCGTTTTAAAACAAGGCTAATCCCCAAAAGTGAAGCACAGAGGGATATAAGCACACCGACTATTACCGCACGAACTAAAAAGTCATAAGAAAACATTTCAATTAAATTATTCAGCAAGTTACCAACCTCTTGAAAAAATCTGAGAAAACATAATCATTTTTCTTGCCGAAAAACAATTGTTTCTTGTTAAGATGTAAGATATGTGTAGCATATTTTAAGGCAGTATTAATATCGTGGGACACCATAATAACAGTTATCTGCAATTCTTCATTTAATTGCCTTATAAGAGAATAAAAATCATTTGTAACAACAGGGTCAAGACCGCTTGTGGGCTCGTCCAATAAAAGCATTTTACTTGTTGCACACAATGCCCTTGCAAGTAAAACCCTTTGTTGCTGTCCGCCCGACAATTCACGGTAACAAACATTCTTAAACTTCAAAATGCCCAAACGTTCCATATTCTGCAACGCTCTTTGCTTGTCCTCTTTGCTGTAAAAAGGTATTTTCTTTTTACCCAAAGTACCTGAAATAACAATCTCAAAGCAATTCGCGGGGAAATCCCTCTGCAAATCCGTTTGTTGGGGTAAATACCCTATCTCGTTTATCTTAAGTCCGTCACCGAAAACAATTTCACCTTTTTCAGGAGATTTTAATCTCAACAATCCCTTAAGCAAAGTTGATTTTCCCGAACCGTTTTCTCCCACAATAACAAGATATTCCCCTTTGGTTATCTCAAAATCAATACCCTCAAGCACCGTTTTTTCATAAGAAAAGGAAACATTTTTACAAGTTAATAAGCTCAATAAAGTGCCTCCTTTAAAACATCAGCATTATTTAACATTATATCAACATAAGTCTTGCCGCTTTGAAAATCGTCTTTTGAGATATTATGACAGGAATGTAATTGCAAAATCTTTGCTCCTGTTTCTTTTGAGATATTTTCCGCAAGCTTTTTGTTGCTTAATTCAATAGTAAAAACAGCGGGAATATCCTCACTTTTCACCTTATCAATAAGAAAAGTTACTGTTTTGATATCAGGTTCTGTTTCTCCTGCACAACCGGGAAAAGCCGCAAAATAATCAAGATTATATTGCTGTGTAAAATATCTGAAAGGAAATCTGTCGGCAAAAACAAGGGTGTTTCTTTCGGCATTTGTGACAATCTCTTCAAACTCGCTGTCAAGGTGGTTCAATTGGTGACAATAAAGTTCACCGTTATTACCGAAAAAAGCGGCATCGTCATTGTTATCTGTTTTACTGACAAAAGCCTCTGCAATTGCCCTTACAATCCCCATTGCATTAACAGGTGAAGTCCAGACGTGTTCGTCAATTGCTCCCTCTTCCTCTTCTTCACCCTCTTCTTGCATACCCTCTTTTATCTCTTCTTCCAAAGTATCTACACAATCAGTCATAGCGATAACTTTTGTTTCGGGTGAAATATTCTCAAGGATTTTCTCAACCCAAATATCACTTTCGCCGCCGTTATAGATAAATATATCACAGTTTTTTATTGCTATAATATCTTTGGGTGTAGGTTCAAAATCGTGTATCTCCGCTCCGGGAGGTATCAGCATTTGCAAGTTAACGGGAACAGGGCTTTCTTCAACACCTAAATCCCTTAAACTCTCGCCCGTAACAGCTCTTGCAAAATCATAAGCGGGAAAAATCGTTGCAATAACATTAAGTTCCCCCTCTTTTATAACAACGTGAGCAGTATTATCAATATCTCCTTCACAAGCGGAAAACAGCATTAAAGCACTTAACAGTAAAATAAAAATTCTTTTCATGAAAACATTTTAACACAGAGAATTTTAAGTGTCAATTTTTTTTAAAATGTTTGACAAAAAAATTATTATGTGATAAAATTAAGTTTTGAGGAAAAATTTAAAAGATTTAATACAGAGGAATATATGCTTAATAAACTCAAACAAACCGAAGAACATTATATAGCTTTAGAAAAAAAGACCTCCGACCCCGAAATTATGAGCGACCAAAAAGAATATGCCAAAATAATGAAAGAGTATAAAAACCTTATTCCCATTGTTGAAACATATCGTGAATACCTCAAACAAGAACAAAATTTCAACGATGCCAAAGATACTCTCGGAGGAAACTTAGACAAAGATTTCCGTGAATTGGTACAAGCTGAATATGACGCGGCAAAGGAGAATTGCGAAAAACTCACAGAGCAATTAAAAATCCTCCTCTTACCCAAAGACGAAAACGACGATAAAAATGTTATTATTGAAATTCGTGCGGCTGCCGGCGGCGACGAGGCGGCATTATTCGCTAATTCTCTCTACCGTATGTATACAATGTATGCGGAAAGCAAACGCTGGAAAGTAGAGGAATTAAACACCAATCCCACAGGTTTGGGCGGATATAAAGAAGTTTCCTTTATGGTATCGGGTGAGGGTGCTTATTCCCGTCTTAAATTTGAAAGCGGTGTGCATAGAGTTCAGAGAGTACCCGAAACAGAGAGTTCGGGGCGTATCCACACCTCAACAGTAACTGTGGCAGTTCTGCCGGAGGCAGACGAAGTTGAATTGGATATCAACCCCTCTGATTTAAAAATAGATGTATTCCGTGCAAGCGGTGCGGGCGGTCAGCATATCAACAAAACAGAATCCGCCGTGCGTATTACTCATATCCCCACAGGCGTTGTTGTCGAATGTCAAGACGAGCGTTCACAGCATAAAAACAAAGACAGGGCAATGATGATTTTGCGTTCA
>JAISIJ010000446.1 GCA_031262245.1 Oscillospiraceae bacterium
TAAATATAGATTTTTATTTTTGTCACAAAACACTTTTGCAAGCATTTTTGCGGATTTAGGGTTCATAATTCTTGGGCAAGGAAATATTCTTTTTCTCCCTGATTTGGTTTTGCAATAGCAATAAACATTCGCAATGTAATACTCGGGATTAGTATTTATAAATTTGAACGTTCCGCCGTAAAATTTGCAACTGTCTTCATAGTCAACATACCACCCCCAAACATTCTGAATGTTCTGCAAGTCAAAGAAAACCGCCTTTTCACCCCGCAAACAAGCTAAATAAACTTGCTCCCAAGTTTTGTAAAGCATACCGTTTTTCGAAAACAATTTTTTTAATTTATTACTTATATATTCAACGTTATTCATTGTAATTTCGGAAAAATCTTTATCAAAAAAGGTTTCTTTGTTAATGTCAAGTCCTATGTTCTCCAACATATTTAAAAGTCTTTTCAGCGGATATAAATACCAATAATTCATATTTTTCTCCTTTTAATTTTGTATGTATTCGGACTGCGGGGGCAGTCCGAAAGATTGTAAAACACATTAAAAGCATTGAAAATATTAGAGTTATTCCAATTCTTTCTTTAAACATTCTATTAATAATTTTTCACGCTCAGCAAAAAAATCAAGGAAATTATCAAAAGATAAATCTACATTGGGAATAAAATGTTTTTTCTTATAATCCTTTAATTCCTCTTCATTCTTGTGTTCATTTATTAACCACTCATTAAAATCTTTATCACTTTTTTGTATATTCGGAATTTTCTCTAACAATTGCAAATTACCTATATAATTAAACTTTTCTGTGAACTCGTTAATCTTTTCTTGTGGGAAATCCAATTTAGTTTTGGTGAATTTATTTTGAGGAAATATATGGTCTATTTCAAAGTTATTTCTTAGCTTTGCCCAAGGATAAAGAATCGACAATACTACCAAAGTATCTCGTTCCCCATATTTATTATTAAGCAAAACTTTATAATCTTCCTCGCCAAATTTCAAACTGCGATTTGTTCCACTAAATCTTTCTATGATAGATTCTGTTGGAAAGCCTTTGTTTTCGTTGGATTTTATTATATCACGAATGGGTTTTAACGCTCCGTCAGGTGCAAAACTGAATATGCGTTTTAATAAAGAAGAAACAAACCATTTCTTAATAGCTTTTCTGTCTTCTTTAAATTTATCTGACGTTTCGAAATTATTCGGCAAGCCTATTGTTTTAAAATAATAGGCAATAGGAATGAACAAATTATTTGAAGTTATATTTTTACTGCTAAAGCCAAAACTGCTTACAAGATTAACAGAACACCGTATAGCTTCGGTGATATTACCCCATTCGTTTTCTATTTTCAACATAGTATTTTTATTAAAATTGTCAACTTTAAATGCAATATCTTGAATATCACATAGCACAAGACAGGCTTTTAATACAATATCTTTGTTCAAATTAAACCCTTGACCAATAGAATTGATTTCATCAACAAATTTATTTATTTCTTCACGAGCATCTAATTTTTCCCATTGTGCAGTAGCAAAAGAAAGTAATAAATCAGAATATGAGAGAGTTGTCCCACCGCTGTTTACTCTGATAAAAATATTTAAAACTTTGTCTAATTTGTCACTTTCTTCAAGATAATAGTTAATAGTTTGTTTATTGTGAATAACTTCAAAAAGAGAAGATACAATATTACAAGCCATTTTGTTATCAATAAGTTTTTTACTAATTAGATACTGCATTATTTCAGAATTATCTTTTATATTTAGAATCTCACCAACAGGAAACCAAAAATGTTCTTCATCATTTCTTTCAGATTCTTCCTTTGTAAGGAATTCAAAATTATATTCTAAATCTTCCTCTTCAGACTTTTTGAATAAATTTAGATATAATCTTTTTTCAGGAAATGCTTTTGGATTATCCCACTGTTTATTTGGTAATTTACTTGAATAAGAACCTTTTAGGGAAATATAAAGAGAGGTAAGTCGTTGTTGTCCGTCTAATATCGCTGTAATTCCTTCATTTCCATTAATATTGGCAGGAATGTTGTGTTTTTTAAGTGTTTGGTGATAATCACGTATAAACTCATAGAATTTAAATTGGGCAGCTTTTTCTCTTGATATTTTCCAAAAAAGAAAAGAATTTATGGGGTAACCTTTCATAATACTGTCAAACAGTCTTACGATTTGTTCTTCTTTCCAAACAAATTCTCTCTGAATTGACGGAAGAAGATACTTCTTTTGGTCGATGTCTGTGATTACTTTTGCAATCGTTAAAGGGGTCTGAAATGCCATTTTTGCTTTCTCCTTTTAAATACATTGTCATAAACGGATTTTAGTTTCTTTGTTTTAATTTTTATACTAATTTCTTTTATTCATTTAATCTCGGCAACGGAAATTTCCTCAAAGCCTCAATAGTTTTCCGATAAACTCTTTTGTTGGTGTAGTAATTGTAATCGGCAAAAATCTCAATACCGTTGCCGTAAAAATACTCGGAAATTGCGGCGGCACAGCCCGCACTTCGGGACTGCCCGTGATAGCATTGACATATCAACAAGTCAATTTTCGGCTTTAAGGGAATTATAAATTCGGCAATTTCTTCAGCTTGTTTCTCCGTAAAAATCGGGATATTTTTGCTTTCAATCATTTTCACAAGAGTTTCTTCGGAAACATCGGCAGGCATTTTAAAGTCATCCAAAATATCTTCAATTGAAACGTCCTCAAACTCCAATCGCAAAATGTGTTCGGGTTTGTAGTCCATTTTAGGCGGTTCTTCGTCAGGGTCGCCTATGCTTATAAGTGCAGTTTTGGGCGGAAAAGGTGATTTTGCAAGTTTTTTAATTGCCTTAAAACTCATAATTTGTATAGTCATATTAACCTCCGTATATACTACTCCATAATAAATTATACCATATTTTTTAGGAAAAATCAAGGGTTATTAATGATTTTTAAAGAAATTTGTAAAAATATGTGATGAAAATTTTTGTTGTATTTTCTTTCTATATCAATTATAGCATTTGCCCCTTTGCTTTTCCGATTTTCCGAGTGGTTTTAGAAAAATTCTCTCTTTTGCACAAAACAACAGTTATTTTAGTGCATATTTTTGTGCATATTATACAAAAGCAACCCTCTTGTTTTTCAAGAGGGTTGCTTTTTAGTGTACTTGTTATCTGCGTTTGTATTTTTATTTTGAAATTTGTCGTTACGTTAGACTTCATATCTCGGCAACTTTTATAACTATGTTCTAATTTGTTGTCACAGTATTCATACTTCTTTTTGCCGTAGTAGGGGAAATATTTTCCGCAACACTTGCAACTGGTTATATGAACGTCAGC
>JAISIJ010000458.1 GCA_031262245.1 Oscillospiraceae bacterium
GTTCTGTGATTGACCCTACATCTGATAAGTTAATCCTTGCCGGAAGTTTTTCCAATTTAAGCCGAAAAAATAGGGTTGATAATGTTACGGGCTTGCTGAATAAGTATGAATTTGAAAAAGCTGCTAAAGATTTGATACAAAAAGGCGTTAATTTTCAAATTATGTTGGTTAATATTGATGATTTTTCGAGAATTAATGCAATATTTGACCGTAATTTCGGTGATGATGTACTTAGAATTAATGCACAATATATCCAAAATGTCTTGTCAAGTGCCATTGGCGTATACCGACTTGACAGCGACAGTTTCGGGATAATATTTGATAATTCTACCAGAGAAGAAATAACGGTTATTTATGAAATGTTGCGTTCGCATTTTTCAATTCAACAAACACTTAAAAACAGGAAATACTTTTTTACTATTTCTGCCGGATGTGCAACTTTTGATGAAAATTGCGAGAATTTTTGTCAAATTTATAAAAATGCTCATACTGCCTTGGAGTATGCGAAAAAACACGGAAAAAACAAGCTAATCTTTTTCTCGGCTCAATTTTCTAATATGAAATTGCGTGAACTTGAATTGGCAGAATATTTACGAGAGAGTATTGAAAATAATTTCAAAAATTTTGAAGTTTTCACTCAACCTCAAGTTGATGCAAAAACCGGAAAACTCAAAGGCGGAGAGGCTCTTTTACGGTGGCATTGTGAAAAATACGGTGCTGTAATTCCCTCTGAATTTATCCCTATTCTTGAGGAAACAAATTTAATTTCCCCTGTCGGTCGTTGGGTTTTTGAAACTGCAATTAAACAACTGAAAATTTGGGTGTCTTATCTTCCTGATTTCCAAATCAGTATAAATGTGTCATATTTGCAATTATTTGATGCTAATTTTGTCGATTTTATTAAGCAAACAGTTGAAGAAAACGAGGTTAATTTTGATAATATTGTAATTGAATTGACCGAATCACGTTTTGTTACCGACAAAGAATTGTTAAAAAATACATTTATCGAACTGCGTCAACTGGGTATCAACATTGCAATGGACGATTTTGGGGTTGGATATTCCTCTCTTGAAATACTCAAAGAAATTCCGGCAGATATTGTTAAAATCGACAAAGCCTTTGTAAAAAACATCAGAAATTCCTCTTTTGATATGGCATTTGTAAAATTTGTAGTTGACCTTTGCCACAACATCGGTATCAAAGTTTGTCTTGAAGGTGTTGAAGAATTAGAAGAAATGGTAGCAGTTTCCGACATCAACCTCGACTTCATTCAAGGATACCTCTTTGGCAAACCCATTAACGACACCGATTTTGAAACCTCACACTTTTAGCTTTTTACTTTTCTCATAGTTCCTGTGGTTCGCAACTATCGAAGTTCCCTAATTCTTTTCATAGTTGGCACTTTTTAGGCTTGGTTTAACTGGATATAAAAATTCCGCCGTGTACGGCGGAATTTTTTTAGCTTACTGGGGTTAGATATTTGATATTTTGAGAGGAAAGATTTTTGTATTTTAACTTACTCTTGCCGTTCACGATAATAAATATCCGACACAGTATGCTTAAAAAATCCCCTTTAAAAAAGGGGATTTTTCATATTAAGTTAAACCAAAGCCTAAAGACTGCCAACTATGAAAAGAAGTAGGGAACTTCGATAGGTGTATTACTCTAAAACGAACAGAAAAGAGAAAAAGGGAACTTCGAGAGGTGTAACACTCTAAAACGAGTAGAAAACTAAATAAGTCAAACCAAAGCCTGAAGAACGCCAACTGCGAAAAGAAATAGGGAACTTCGATAGTTGCGGTTCCCTGCAACTGTCAGAAAACTAGATAAGTTGTTTGATGTTTTCGAGGGCATTTTTTTCAAGTCGGGATACTTGGGCTTGAGAAATGCCTATTTCGTCGGCTACTTCTATTTGCGTTTTGCCTTGGAGGAAACGCATATAGAGAATCTTTTTTTCACGGGGTTTGAGATTTTTTAATGCGTCTCTTAAAGCAACTTCATTTAAAAGACTGTCAATGTCGTCTTTGTCGCAGACTTGATCCATAACGTAAAGGGTGTCGCCGCTTTCGGAAAATACAGGTTCATAGAGAGAAATGGGTTCGGTTATGCTTTCAAGTGCAATAACAACTTCTTCTCGGGGTGCATCAATTTCTCTTGCTATATCGTCAATAGTAGGGTCTTTATGATTTTCATTCAATAACTTTTCTTTGGCTTGCATTGCTTTATAGGATAGGTCTTTGAGGGTTCTTGAAACTTTAACAAGTCCGCCGTCACGCAAATTTCTTCGAACTTCTCCGCTTATCATCGGAACACAATAAGTTGAAAAACGTACTCCTAAATTTAAATCAAAATTATTAATCGCTTTCATAAGACCTATCACTCCGATTTGAAACAGGTCTTCAATATCAACACCTCTGTTTGTGAATTTTTGTATAACGCTCAAAACAAGACGTAGATTTCCGTTAATCAGTTTATCTCTTGCCTCTTTACTGCCTGTTGCTTTAATTTCCTGCAGTAATGCAATTTTCTCACTCTCCTTGAGAACGGTAAGATTATTTGTGTTTATGCCGGATATTGCAACTTTATTATTAAAATTCATAAAAATACTAACCTCGAAGTGTACTTCAAGATTAGTATTCTCTTTTTTACATAATTATATACGTTTTTTTACTATAATTTAAAAACACTTACTTACAGAGATTTTTACAAAACACTTAAAAAGTATTGATTTTTATAAAAAAATGTTATATAATTGACACTTACGATTGAATGTTATACTATTTTTTAATAAAAACCTTTACAAGATTTATTATAGGAGCGAATATGGCAGATATGTATGATGTAGCTGTTTTAGGATGTTACAGTAATTCAAATTACGGTGGAAGTTTAACAGTTCTTGCAACTTACAGAACCGTTAAAGATTTAGGTTATTCTGTAAGGATGCTTAAACTCGGGGGACACAAAGACGATAATACGTTGTTATATAATCAATTTGTTGAATTTACCAAAGCTAAAATCAACAATGCCGATGTTCGTAGAGTATGGAACAGATATTTTAACAATTTTTTGCTATGTTCGGATTGGACTTTATTTAAAAACTGGTTTTTACCTAATGACATAAAATTATTTGACTGGGTTGAAGATAATAAAAATAAAATCACCTTTGCCTCAAGTTTCGGCTCGGGAAAAGGAAATTACAAAGAATCCGATTTACCCAAACTGAAAGAACGTTTGAGCCGATTTTCAGCGTTGTCTGTAAGGGAAATTTTCGGAGTTGAAATTTGTGAAGAATTAGGTGTAAAGGCTATACAAATGCCCGACCCTGTTTTTTCACAAAAAAAAGAATTTTATACAACTTTGGCTGAAGCACAAAACCATAATAAAATTACCGATAATTATGCGGCTGTTTATTTATTGGATATGGATGACGAAACCATTGACTTAGCTTTAAAGACCGCCGAAAAACTCAATTTAAAACCTTTGTTTATTATACCGAATAAAGATAGAAGAGCTGTTGAAAAAATAAAGGGTTATGATTATATATCCGCCGGGGTTGACGGTGTTTCCTCTTGGCTTTATTATTTGAGTAATTCCGATTATATCATTACAAATTCTTTTCACGGAATTTGTATAGCTATGATATACAGAAAAAATTTTTCTGCAATAAACCGAAAAAGATACAGTCCGTTGAGAGTAAAAGAATTATTAAATGCAACAGATTTAATTGATAAACTTATAATATCCGAGGAGGATATTTCTAAGTCTGTTAATGCAATAATGCCCGTTGATAAAATAGATACAAAACTTGAGGAATATTATAACAAAACAAGAAATTTTCTTAAAAATTCAATAAAAACACCCAACAGTACTACAAATACAATTGATAACAAAGCAATCCAACGTTTTGATGCACTTGAAAGAAATCTTTGCACAGGCTGTTTAGCTTGTGTAAATGCTTGCCCTAAAAAATGTATAAAATCTGACAGAGATGAAGTAAGCGGATTTATATATCCGAAATTAATTGAAACAGAATGTGTTAACTGCGGAATATGTTTAAAAGCTTGTCCTGTTTTATCTCAAACTAAGCCGAGTTCAGTAGAAAATACTGTTTTTTGCGGATATTCTCTTAACAACGATATTCGCGGTAATTCTACAAGCGGCGGATTTTTTTCAGAAATTGCAATCGGTTTTTTCGATAAATATAAAGAAAATGCCGTTGTATTCGGTGCGGCTTATGAAACTCCGTCTACAATATGTCATATTGAAATTAATACTCCTCAAGAACTCCCGAAAATCAGACAGAGTAAATATGTTCAAAGTGAATTAAGGCAGTCATATACAAAAATCGAGAATTATCTGAAAGAGGGTAAAGCTGTATTATTTTGCGGAACACCTTGTCAATGTGCCGGAATCTTACAATATTTGAAAACAAAAAAACCAGATATTACCAAACTATATTTGGTCGATTTTGTATGCCACTCTGTTAATGCACCATATGCTTACAGTTCCTATATAGAAGATTTATCTAATCAAAGAGGTAAAAAAGTTAAATCTGTTTGGTTCAGAAATAAAGAGAAATCTTGGGAAATACCTTCAACAAGAATTGATTTTGAAGAAACTGACGATTATTACTTAAAAAGTCGAAAAGAAGACGATTTTTATAAAGGTTTTTTAAGATATAATTTATATCCTCGTCGCTCTTGTAATAATTGTAAATTTAAAGGCGTAGACCGCATAACGGATTTTACACTCGCCGATGCTTGGGGTGTTAGAATTGAAGAAGACTCTTCAAACGGTGTAAGTACAGCTATTATTCATACTGACAAAGGGCGTGAGTTGTTTGAAGATATTAAAAACAGACTTTATATTGAAGAAAAATCTGTTGATATAGTAGCCAAAGGAAACGCTCACCTAAACAGAAGTTCAAAAGCGGGGAAATATTCAGAATATTTCTTTTCAAGATTAAGCCAAAAAACTCCTTTTTCACAGATTATTTCTGAAATTGAAAGTAGAAATTCAACAAATAAGGACAAAATTGATAATCTGATACAAACCGAAACAGAAAAAACTTCAGAAAATATTAAAAATTCCGCTCCTGAATTTAAAATCCCCGAGAACGTTATGGTAAATGGTGCAATAATAAGAGCTCACCCCACAGCTGAAATAATTGTAAAAGGCGGAGCTAAGCTTATCCTTAATAACGATAAATTCCCCGGTTCGGAATCAAATTGTTTAATTGATTTAAAAGCAGGTGCAAAAATCATAGTTGAAGGTAATTTCAAGATTTACCATTCCTGTAGGATAGTCGTTCATAAAAATGCAGTTTTAACGCTTGGAAGAGGATATATTAATACAGATTCAAAAATAATTTGTTCAAAAAGTATTACAATAGGAAATGCAATTATTGCACCTGATTGCTATATTGTTGACAGCGATTATCATACTATACAAGATGAAAACGGAAATATCATTAATCCGTCTGCACCTGTTAAATTTGAAGGACACGTTTGGCTCGGTCAAAATGTTACGGTTCTCAAAGGTGTTACAATCGGAACCGGGACGTGTGTCGGTGCAAAAAGTTTAGTTACTAAAGATATTCCACCTAATTCACTTGCTGTCGGTGTTCCCGCTAAAGTTATTAAATCCAATATTAAATGGCAATAATACAAAACCACAACCTTTGATAAGTTTCAAAGGTTGTGGTTTTTATTAATAATAAAGTTTTACATAAATTTAAAAAACAACTAAGTCACTTGAGAACGCACTTGACAGACCAGTCATAAAATCAGTATGACTGTCCCAGTTGTAAGTCCAAATACCATCCATTTTAACAACATCACAAACGACTTCTTTTGTAAGAATTTGTTTTTCGGAGCCAAAAACTCCCGTTAAAGTAACATTGAGCTTGAGGTGATAACCGTCAACTGTATAAAGTCTGTTAATGTCAAAATTATAACCGTTGGAATCTAAATCTTCTTGAGTTAATCCTACATCGGTGATAACACTGTTTATATCATCCAATTCCGTTTCGGTAAATTGTGTTGCATTAATCAGTTCATAATCAATATTCTCAATATTCTTATTTTGTGGGAATTTATCAAAAACAACGTTAGACAAATATTGAGATATAAATTCAGCCTCTGTTAAAAACATCATTTCCAATAAAACTTTTGGATAGATTTGAGCTGCAAGTGACATATCACGTTCTTCCAGCATAAAGATAAACACATCAACAGGCTTAAGGATTTCTTTATATTCTGAAGCTATAGGTGTTTTATCAATAATCGTTACTGTTGTTTGAGTAGTTGATTTTTCTGTTACTGTTTCGGTGTCTGTTTGAGGTTTTTCGGTAATTACAGCACGAGTAATACTCTTTTTAGGATTGAAATTTTTAGTTGTAAATTTTTTTGTTACTTCTTC
>JAISIJ010000433.1 GCA_031262245.1 Oscillospiraceae bacterium
TGGAACACAAAGCCGATAGCCGCAAGCAGTATTTGCAAAAATATTCGCACAATTTGCGGTTGGGACAAGAAAATAAACTACAAAGTTATGGCGGATTGTTTTACCCGAAACGGCAAAAAGGTACTAATGTTCGACCTCGGAAGTGCAGAATTTTTAATCCGTGAGCAGATTGAAAAACTCACCAAAGACAAAAACGGCGAAGAAATCAGTATTTGGAAAGATGTATCAAAATTGCTCCAACCAGAGAACTGGCAGAACGATTTCGGACGTGATGTTGTTTCTCACGCTACAACTTGTCGGCGGTGGCTTGCCCGAACTTTGGACGATTGGGAAGTTGACCGCAAGGCTGAAATCGTCACGGGATTTGATAATTACGACAGCGTTTTAACCGAAAAAGAAATATAACTACAATCGGATATTAACGATATTTTCGCCGAATATCTCGATAAAAATCCAAATGAGAAAAATACGAAAGAAGAGGTAAACGAAAATGTATGAAGAAACAGCAGTCTCTTCCAATTCATCGCCGAAACAAACGGCGGAGTTTTCCGTTCATTTTATTCCAATCATCTTCATCCTCCTCGTTTATAATTACCTCTCCCAAAATATCTGTCAAAGTCGGTTTCACCGAAAAACTGTACATCGTGTCAAGCATTCGACATTAAGTTATGCAATGAACTCATCGGTTTGCTTAGCCAGTTCATAAATGTTTAAAGAGATATAATTTTACATTAATAAATCATTCAATGTTCTTTTCTATGCGTAGCCATTATAGCAAAAGCGTGCATATAATATTCCCTATCGTTGTTCTTGCATAAATATTCATAATCCTTTTTAATTAGATTATATGATTTTTCAAGCAATCTTTTTATATGGTCATCTTCTAATTTACTGATTTTCGTTTCTGCAATGTTTGCTACCTCATAATAATACATGAATTTTGTATAATATAGGTGTACATTTAATATATCACCTATAGTGCAATAGTTTTCAAGTATGCGAATAATTAAATAAAACATTTCAATTTGGAGTTTATTATATTCACCGTTAATAGCTAAGCGTCTTGCATAGGTAACGTATTCTTCGGCATTACCTTTTACAATTTCGAAAAACTTTTCATCGCTAATATTGATTGTATCTTGCCAAATTTTTCGTACATATTTAGGCTCTAATGCATGAATGTGTTGTAATAACAATTTTTCTTGTTTAATACAAAAATCTATATCTTGTTGTTCGGCAGAATACTTCATTTCTACCACCTCGTATGTTTCGTGTTCTTTGCTTATTACAGGGTAATTTCTTTCGAAGAACTCTTCTATTGTCATTTTTTCAGCTATATCCTTAGACAATTTACCAATATTAAGTTTTGAAAAACTGCTTGTTGGATTTTTTTCGTTATAAATTATTCTATACTCATTTTGCCATTGAAAATAAATATCTTTTACGCCTTCTCCCCAAAATTCTATATTTTTTCGTCCAAAATCTTTATACCTAATTTTTTGAAATCGTATTGTTCCTCCCTGTTCATGGGCAGCCTTAATAATTCTTTTCAAAAATTCAAGTACATCTTTAATTATGACAACATAATCGCCAAATTCTTTTATTTGCACATTTGGTTTCAATATTTTTTTATACTCATCATCATAATAAAGTGTATATAAACAAAAGCATTTATCATATGAATTTGCTTCACCGACATACAATGAGAATCCGTCTGTATCGTTAGGTATATCAATTTTGTCTATTTTTCCACCAGTATATTTCTTTCCATCTCTTTCTATCGTTACATCAAATGGACCGTGGTTAAAAAAATCAATATCTTTGCGAAATGCTTGATTGGTTTTTTCATTACCGCTACTTTCCAAGTATTTCGATATTTCAGAAACTTTTCCTCCAATTATGCCTAAAGTACCCTCTGTCAAATCTCCTTGAACACCCTGTTTTAAAGATTTGTCTTCATTGGCACGAAAGTAAGCAAGACTATTCATGTGTATCTCACCAGACATCAAAGCCTCGACATACTTAGCTTTTATTATCTTTATTAATTTAAATTCATTAAACATATTCTTTTCATCCTTTTGAAAATTCTTCTTCAATTTCTTTATAGATTTGTGTCAACGGCTGAATATTTGGGTCGCCTACTAATACAGCTTCACTTTGATATGCCGAATATTGCAAATTTAATATTTCCTGCAAATCTTCCTTTTCTGCGGTCTTTATTACCATAACAATCCTCTGAAATTTTTATAAATGCACTTGGTTACAAATTTAAACCGCCAACTTCCTCAATTTCTTTCAACGTTTTTCCGTCCGCAGTTTTCCAATCCGTCAAGCCATTTGTATGACCTCTGATAACAAAAGCAGCTGCATAGGACGGACTTTTAAATAGTACATCTTCTTGCAAAACACCCGTTGCGTCCACATTTGCTTTTTGCCGAGCCTCTTTAATTCCGGGAGGTATGCTGTCGGAGTTGTTTAATTCGATATGACTGCCTTTGAGAACAACAAAACCTTCAACAGTCTGTTTGCAATCAGCTTCAATTGTTTTACCGCTTTTACGGATTTTGCGTTTCATATGCAGTATCTGTTCATTATTATTTACACTATTCTGTTCTGTCGTTGCTTTTATCTCAACAAGCGGTTCAAAAACCTTGTGTCCGAGAGTACCCATTATCATTTTTGAAATTTCAGCAAACTCTTCAAGTTCACATTCTTTTTCTTCGGTAATGTTTCCGGGTGTAGGGGCGTTTGCGTTTTTGACAACATACCGCTTTGCTTCGGTAGCAAGTTTGCAGAATTTATTTTCAAGATAACTGATTTCAGTCGGCCCGAACGAATTGTTCGAAGTCGTAAAAACAACCGCTTCTGTCCAGTAATCTTTTTCGGAATCACGTTTATGCTCTTGCAAACGGCAAAGTATGCCCTCGCCGTTTTTCCGAACACCGGCTTGCCCGATGTAGACAATATTTTCGCCTGTTTCGTCAGATATTCCGAACAAAAAATACACACCGCTTTGTGTGAGGTCTTCTCGCCCACGGCATTTTTCAAGTTCTGTTCGTGGAATTTTGTATGCCACTCCCGTCCAATTCGCAAGGGTACATTTTATTCGTCCGTTTGGTTCGCCGTCCATTAAATATAGGTTTATACTTTTTGCGGACATAGTTTAACCTCCTTAGAAAAAATTATTGGACTATCATATCAGGGTTTTTTATTAATTGTTCTAACTCGTGATAAGTTATAATATCAAATTCTATATTTAGATTTTGAGCCTCAAACAATTTATTTGTTACCATATAATTTTTTATCTTATAATCGTTACTGTAATTTAAATTAAGGCAATCAAATAAATCAGACATATGATTTTCAAGGTAATTAATTCTTCTTTGAAACTTTGTATGATACGTACCCTGTTCAAAAAAACCTTTTTGCTGGTTTGCTACTTCAGATATATTAGCAACTTTATGAATAAATTTACACTCAATATTCCAAACTAATTTTTTATCAACGTCAATGAAAAGAACATCATAATCTCCTACGTCATCGTGATTTTTAGATTTTTGGCGTTTTCTAAATTCAAAAGACTTAAAAACATTATCAGTG
>JAISIJ010000442.1 GCA_031262245.1 Oscillospiraceae bacterium
GTTTTTTTGGATATATAATCTTTCATTATAACAACAAGAATACCCATAAAAATATCTCGTGCCGCTATAGGAAAGAAAGGTTGATGCGTATCTTTGACAAGCATTTCTTGGAATAAACACGAACTTATCATAAAAGCATTTGTCACCAAAGACTCATTACTGGGCTTATCTCCTTTTGCGAAGTCAGCCATTAAATCATAAAAAATATTCCAGTATTTTGTTTGTGCGGTTTCTATATTGCTTAAGACAAATATATCGTTGTCGTTCATAGTGAATTTATGTCTATTTCCATAAAAATCACCTTTTGTGTCAAAAATTATTATGGTATCGTTCTGTGATATATTTTTATTAAGTTGCTTGATTATGTGCTTTAAAAAAGTCGTTTTACCGCTACCGGTACCCCCTAACACTAACATATGACGACTGAGCATTTCCTCGTCTAATGTAAAAACAGGAACAGATTCAGCGTTAGGAGCAGAATGTCCGCAGATACTGATTATCGGCTTGTTCCGAGTGGGTACAGCGTTAGTGGCTGCAATTGAACCCATAACAGCTTTCGTATCATTCATAACTTATAACTCCAGTTCATATTCATCTATTTCGTTTTCAAGGTTTATTTCCATTTCATCGTTATATTTCTGATAATCTGTTTCTATTTGCAGATTCTTAGTTTCAACCTTATCAATTTGAGTTTGTATGTCTGTTTCGTGTTGTGCAACTTCCATTTCTGCCAAATTTGCAGTCCGCTCTTCGAGGGCAGATTGGACTTGCGGAGCATAGTATTCATATGCTTGTTTGGCACCGGCACATACATCCTTAACATCGCCGAAATCCACGCCTTCGGGCATAACTCGATCTCCGATAATATCTATAATTGGTTCTTTTAATTCGGTATAATCTAAAATATCTTGGGCTTTTTCCCCATTCGGCAATGTTTTTTCACCACTTAAAGAATAATTTAATATATTATAAGGTTTCATAAAAAACTCCTACAATTCAAATTCTAATTCTTCAACAGTTTGTTCGATGGCTTCTTCTGATAAATCAGTAACATCAACAAATAACGTGTTTTCATCATTGGAAATTTCAAAGCCTGCTCCGGTATCAGCCGGGTGCGAAATATATATGCTTTCTTCGTGGGGATGCATAGTTGAGTGAGCGATATCGCCGTTTTCATTATAAGACCAGTATTGATACTGCTTGCCTTGCTCATTCCCATTATCATAATAACCCCAAACCGAGGGATTCATTTGATTATCATTTACCGCAGTAGGAGTAAATAATGCCCCCATTTATTAGCGGCGTCCAATAAATTGTCTATTTCTTTACTCATTTTACACCCACTATAAAACAACACCGTTCGGCAATTTAATTGTTGGAATATCTACAATCTCTTTAACTTGTTCAACAGCTTTTAATACTAATTTTTTTGCCGTGTTCAGATTAACATTCGCAGGACATTTTTCCTGCATATTATCAAAATATGTCCCCGTACTTGTTGTAATTGAGAGTAATATCAATACCGCAGCTCCAAATAATCTTCGTAATTCGATTATTAAGGATATGTTCGCTTCCCTATTGTAAATTAATACAGCATACATTGTTTCAATGCCGCAAATTTTATCACGAAGTGTAGTATTCAATTCAAGTGTCTTTTGTTTCTCAATTTCTGCTATGAAACTGAGAATTGTAAGTGCCATAACATAAATATCGCTACCTATTTTCATAGTTTTAGTAAATTCAAAATAGTATTTATATTGTAATTCAAACAAGTTAAAACAGCTTTCACCATATGCATCGTTGTCAATACCCATAATTTCTTCAAGGCGAAAAACCGCAGATATTGTTTTTTCTATATACTCATCTAAATTAGATTCATCATAATCATCTTTGTCAGCCATACTTAAAAAGAACAAAATTTCATAACCATCAATGGCATTGTTCTTCTTGATTAAATTTTTTACACATTGTTTTATGCGATTAAATTCGTATAAGGCTACCTCTTTTGTAATTCTGAAATCGCTGTTAAAAAAAGGTAATGAGAAGTTTTCCGGATTTTTAAACATCCATTGTATTGTTCTTAAGCGATAAATAAGGCAAGGCAACAAAACTCTATCCTTGTCAGAGAACGAGTTTGAGATTTCAGCATTTTTATCGTAAGTACCTAAACTTTTACTCCGCCCTTGTTCTTGATGTGGTAATTTACGTGGTTTGAATAACTCATTTTGTGACTATTCATTGCATTTTACCATTCATTATTTCGCTCCGAAAATAATCCTACTTTTTGAATTCGTTTAAATGTTTCATTCGATATTTTACCGGTATCACGGATTTCAATTAACGCTTGGCAGTCTGCTTCTTGGTCTAAATTTATACCAATATCCGTCATTGCATATAGAGGTAGATTTTGGAGAGTTTGTCTGATTTTTGACAAAAACCAATCCAAATAATCAGAACTTTCGGTTAATGCATATTTGGATATTGCGTTTCTGTATGCTGTTCTTACTGCTCGGCGAAACTTTATAAGAAAATCGGCAGTTTTCGGATTTCCTGTACCGCCCATTGTACCGTCCATTCGTTCAACCATAAAATATGAAGCATTATACATCTCGACTATAAACTGCAAATCTTGTTGGGCTAAAATTTTTTCGAGGAGACCTGGGTAAAAAATAATTTTTTCATTAGATTCATCCAAACAATAATACGTTCCTAATTTGTCAAGTACAGCAACCAAATACTCTGCATTTGGTTCTTGATCCCCTTTTGTTCTGCTAATTTCGTGATAGCTTTTGATTTCTGCAATGGCGGAAGTCAATAAAGTATCACACGCAAGTATTCTGAGACGTGCTGCGACATTGCTATTTTTATTATTACGGCAACGATTACAAACTTTCAAACCAACAGAGGCATAATCATTTGCATCTTAGATTTACAATAGAAGTGCAACGATAAAAAAAGCGACACATCGAGCAAAATCCTGTATAATGGAGTTGAATAGAACCATTAACAAGGAGAGAGCAAAATGAGCCGCTACAAACAT
>JAISIJ010000443.1 GCA_031262245.1 Oscillospiraceae bacterium
AGGTGATGATATCGTAACTAAATCTGATATTGAGAAAACGCTGTCAAGTTTTCATAGTAGTGTTCAAAAACAAGATATTGAAAAACTTAAGAATTTTAAATCGCAATATGATTTTTAAAATAAGCTATAACAAAATAAATAAACGCTGATATTTTCGGCGTTTATTTATAGTATATCTTTTTTCATTTGGAGGCAAATGAGGAGTTATGATAAGGGGTTATATTGTTTAACAATTTTTTGAATTCGTTTCATATGACCTCGGACAGTTACAATAAATAAAGCAAGAATTAAAACACATAGAAACGCAATCCACCATAACGACCTAACACCGGATAATATGATGAGTATAAGAAATAATGTAATGTGTGTTCGTGAATAGGCGTATTCTCTTGATAGTGTTTCGAGTTTATCATGAGCTTTATCACTTGACTTTTTCGCAGCTATAAAATCACTATATTCTGTCCACACAAATAACTTTTTAAGTATTGGTTCTATCACTATCGAACCAATTCGAAAAATAATATATCCCGCTTCATAAGCAATTGCAAACAATGAAACAGTAACCAAAACTTCTAAACCGGCACTTCCGATGTCGGTTATTTCTTGCACAAGCACCTTTACTTTATCAAGAAAAAGCAAGACAACCGCACCAAGCAAAACAAGCCCCGGTAAGAATATGTTTATAATATTGTAAAAAGGCACTTTTATTTCCATATCTAAATCTCCCGTTCAGTAATTTTGTCAAATGCGTCATTTAACTTTTCTGCAAGGCTACCTTTATGATTATATAGAATCATTTCACTTTTAGTTGGACTAAATCCAAGACCACATTCATCCATTGGCAAAAAATGTGCCATTTTAACATTATGGTCTGTAACCGTATCTTGATGACAGATGTATACCCGAAATTTATCATTACTTATAATTTTCAATATTTTATCTAATGTACAAAATCTTGTTTCTTGAATACCCATTTTTTTCTTTTCTTCTTCTGTTGCTTCTGATGACAAAACTATATTTGACTTTCTCTGATAATCATTATTTTTTGTGGTTTCATCATTAGGTTTTGCAGTGCAAGTGTTAAGATATATTGATTCAATTTGCGTTCCAATGCCATAAGCACAAAGAGAGTGTAGCCTATTGATTATTTGTATAGCATCATTGGTGTGACCAACCATATATAGTAAAGAAGGAAGTTTTTGTGCAATGTACCATTCCATATTAATTTTCGGAATACTTTTTTTCTGTAAATCTACACCGAAAACAGTATTTATAAAAGACACATGACTACTCAAAGTGTCAGGAGTTTCTTGTAGAAAATTTGAAGTTTTACAGAATATCACAACCATATCCCCCTGTTTTCTGGTTTGATGGAATAATAATGCCACTTGCAGTTATGCTATCCCCTCCTTCATAAATAGAAACTTCAGGTAATTCAACAATTCCATTTTTAGTATTCTTAATTCGTTTAGCTTTTCTATCATGTGATTTTTCCAAGTTGTCAGAGCCACCGCTTTTCTCACCGGAACCTGTATTATCAGATACCAAAAATAATTTATTCCCGGCATTATCTAATTTTTCAAATATAATTTCTGCATCTGCAAGCTGTCCATGATGGGGCAATTGAATTATGTCGTAGTTATCCGGTTTATGTATATATGACGGCGAAGCATCACCGCATAACAACACTATTTGTCCATTATTCAATTTGCATTTTATCTGAATACTTGCCGCATTCATAACTGTTTCGCCTTCAATTTTAGTAGTATTACCATCTTTAATCGCCTGTGCAACAACGTTAACAAATTCATCTTTTTTTGGACCGACTATCGTTGCCGATTCAATTGAGGTTCCGATTTCGGCATTGATAACAGAGAAGTTATATTCTTGAGCTTTTTCTACAATAAGTTTTATTTTATCAAAAATTTTAAGTATATTTTGCTTAGTAGAGTCTGGATTTCGTCTGTCATCATCGAGTAACTCAAGCACCTCCTTCACATCTTTTAAATATAACGATGAATATAGTTTAGTTGTATAATTGCTACGATTAATATATAAATAATCAAACAATGTTACAACTCCATCTGTGTGGTCGCTATCATTGTGAGAAACAACGACATTTACATAGTTAATAGTCGAGTGTCTCTTTAAGAAGTCAACTACGGCTTGTGCATGCTTTTCATGACCGCAATCATAAACAATAAGTCTTTTACTATCGTATAGTAAAATGCAATCTCCGAACCTTGTATCAAGGTCATTATTATAATGGCTGAGTGCTTTAAGTTTCATAAAATTACCCTTTCTATGTTTTAAAATTAGCACTCTAAATATACGAGCGCTAATACATTATATTCCTTTTTTGTGTAAATTAAGTGATGGTTTTGTGAAAATTTTATGAAATTTAGCACTCGTTGAATATAAGTGCTAAACAATATACCTAATTAATTATAAAAAACAGTTAAATATAAATATATCCCATACAAACCACACGCCTATCTTCAATGACAGGCGTGCTTTTTTCATATTCACATTTTTTCATTTTTTAGCTCGTTGATTTGCTGTTCGGTTAATCCGGTTA
>JAISIJ010000084.1 GCA_031262245.1 Oscillospiraceae bacterium
TAAAGTGAGATAATTAGGCACGAGGAGATTTGCGAAAAGGAGGCACGCCCTGCGTGCAAGCTGACAATGTTACACGAATGTAACATATGTCCTTGCTTGCCGAGTTATAAATAACTCGCATTTATCTGTGAAAGTTTATTAAATTTGTGTGGGAAAACAGACCGCTTTTCACGAGTAAATCTATGCTTTTTGAGCATAGGCAAGCACAGCCGATACCCTCCAAAATACAGGGTTTCGTCACTTGTTAGAGGATACCTCTAAAACTCAAAATCGTTGCACTCAAAAATTGCGGAGGGCGAAAATGAACGAAGATTTTCTAATCAGAGAAATGATTATTTCGGATTATAATTCTGTTCATGACTTGTGGTTATGGACATCGGGAATGGGTCTAAATAACCTTGATGACAACGAAAACGGAATTAAAAAATTTCTGAAACGTAACCCTAACACTTGTTTTGTTTCGTAAGAAAACGAAAAATTATCGTGAATGACTTTGGGAATAAAATCGGTTTTACAATTCGTGAAGATTTAATTTATCGAAACTTTTCAATTACTGAAATTGAAAGAACAGATACTTAAATTCTAAAATATTTCTTTCTCTGACCGCCCATTTTTTGAGTGCAAAATTATATTGTTTTCACGAATAAATCTAAGCCTTTACGGCTTAGGCAAGTACCGCCTAAAGGAGTTTGCCTGTAACGATACTTTTCAAACAAAAATATAAAAGCAGATAACAAGTACACTAAAAGCAGACTCTCGAAAACGGGAGTCTGTTTTTATAAATACACATAAATTGCGATATTTTTAAGTAAAGACTTGATTTACTACATAAAAACAGCTATAACGGTTTTAAATTTATTTTCGTGAATTTCTACTTGACAAACGTATTTGTTAGTGGTATAATAAATATAGTTAGTGAGGTGTGCTATGAAACTTTCTTATAACAAACTTTGGAAATTGCTTATTGACAAAAATATGAGTAAAAAGGACTTACGCCTTGCAAGCGGTATCAGCACCGCTGTAATGGCAAAGCTCGGCAAAGGCAGTAACCTTACCACCGATATTTTGGTGAGATTGTGTGCTGTTTTAGATTGCGATATTTCCGATATTTGCGAGATAAAGCGTGAAATTATCTAATTTTGCAACTAAAATATATAATAATCAATAATTTAGAAATCATTGTTGATTTGTAAAATGCAATTATAACTGTATCATATAAGGCAAAAAAGGAGATTTTGCAATGCAAATAACAAAAATCAGTATTAAAAATTTTCGTAGACTTAAAGATATAACCATTGATTTCTGTGAAAAAACTACATTGTTTGTAGGAGCAAATAATAGCGGTAAAACTTCCGCAATGGATGCTTTGCGAAAATTTCTTATTAAAGGCGATAAGAACGGATTTGTATATAACGATATTCCTGTAACTAATAGAGTTGAGATTAACAATCTTGGAGAAAATTGGGTTCTCGCAGAATCTGATTTACAGCTGTGGCTTGATATTTTTCCGACTATGGATGTTTGGCTCAACGTTAAAGAGAATGAATATCACTATGTGTCATCTATTATTCCAACTCTTGAATGGAATGGCGGAGATTTAGGCTTAAGATTGGCATTATTGCCTAAAGACATTCATAAATTGCGTGAAGCCTATACCAATTCATACAATAAGGCAAGAAATACTGAAAAAAGTAATGAAAATTCTAAAGTAAATCTTTTCCCCAATAATTTAGGTGACTTTATTGCTCGTTATATAGGACAGTATTTTGAATTAAAATCATTTATCCTTGACCCTTCAAAAATAAATGTGCAACAGACAACAGACTTTTCCAATGAATGTATTGATAAAAATCCGTTATCATCCATTATAAAGATTGATATGATTACGGCACAACGCGGACTTTCAGATGCAGATTCAACAAATGATGTTGTAAGTTTATCGGGACAGCTCAGAACATATTACGACAAGCATCTTGACGTTGAAAAGAATACATCACCTGAAGATTTGGAAACACTTTTTGCTTTAAGCGAAGCAAAAAAAGCTTTTAATGGAACGTTGAAAATAAAATTTGAAAGTTCATTGGACGAATTAAGTCAATTAGGGTTTCCGGGTATTTCAGACCCAAAAATAACAATTGAAGCTAATTTGCAAGAAAAAACAGCTTTTCAACACGAATCAGCGGTTATATATTCACTTTCTGACGAAGATAAGGATTTAAGATTGCCGGAAAAATACAATGGATTAGGCTATCAAAATTTAATCGCAATAGCTTTTAAGCTAATGAGTTTTCGTGATGATAGAATACACAAAGGTAAAGCAAAATCAGAAGACAGCTCAGAAATAATAGCACCTTTGCACTTGGTTTTATTGGAAGAACCCGAAGCACATTTACACGTTCAAGTACAGCAAGTATTGATAAAGAAAGCTTATGAAATTCTAACAAATGATAAGATATTGCAAGAGGAAAATTTTCATACGCAACTTATTGTAAGCACACATTCGAGTCATATCGCAAAAGAAATGTCATTCAGTAATATTCGATATTTCAGACGAGAGCGTGTTTCAAATAATACTCCTATTTCGTTTTCAGAAGTCATTAATTTAACTGACACATTCGGAGAAGATAAAAATACTGAAAAATTTGTTCAACGATATTTAAGTGTATTACATTGCGATTTATTCTTTGCTGATGCTGTTATTTTTGTAGAAGGGACTTCTGAAAATGTACTTGTCCCATACTTTATAAGAAGTAATTCTGAATATAATGATTTAGATAGCAGATATGTAACCATTTTACCGGTAGGCGGAAGTCATTCGCATCGTTTCAAACCTTTAATTGAAAAAATCGGAATATACACACTGGTTATAACGGACATAGATACTGCAAAACAAGAATTGCGGAAAAATAAAAACGGAAAGGATAAAACTGTTACTTTCAGCACTCAACCCGTAAAAGAACAATCTATTATAACTAGCAATTCTTCAATTGCTGAATGGGGAATTACTGAAAAAGAATATGATAAACTTCTTAAACTTTCGTTTGATTCGAAAGTATTTGCAGGCGATACAATAAGAATTGCATATCAAACACCACAGGAAATTACTGTTAACGGGGAAGAATATAAAGCGTTGGCGGCTACTTTTGAAGATTCTCTTGTATATGCAAATATGGATATAATAAAAAATCTTGGCGATATTGGCATAACAAAAAAATTGAAAGCAGATTTGAATAAAGCGTCGGGAGATGAAATTTGCAAGTCTGTTTATAACACTATCCATAATAATAAAGACAGCAAAAACGACAAAGTTTCATTTGCTTTGGATATGATTTATGCAGATTCGTTAAAAGTGCCGAATTATATAGCCGAGGGCTTAAATTGGTTACAGGATAAATTAAAACGAAAAGACAGTGAGGTTAAAGACGATGGAAAATAATCCTACACTTTCAATAAATGATAATTGTAGTGAACCAATTAATGACGATTCTTTTGACAATCACGTTGACATTGAAATCCAAAATTGTATACGAAATCGGGAAAATTTTTTCTTATTTGCAGGTGCAGGTTCAGGAAAGACAGGTAGTCTTGTCAAAGCTCTTAAATTTATTGCTCAAAATTATAATGATAAGTTAAGTGTTCATTCTCAAAAAGTTGCTGTTGTCACTTACACTAATGCTGCTTGTGATGAAATAAGGCAACGTATTGGAAATAATGACCTGTTTGCTGTTTCAACTATACACAGTTTTTTATGGGAACTCATAAAACCATTTCAGAAAGATATAAAAATTTTGCTTAAAAAATATTTAGAAAAAGAAATATCTGAATTGGAAAATAAGCAGAATGCTCCGAAGAGAAGGAATGATTATTCTGAAGATATAAAGAAAAAGCAAAAGAAATTAATTTCATTAGCACAGATTAGTAGATTCACTTATAGTCCAAATGGAGAAAATCTTGAAAAAGATTCACTTAACCACTCTCAAGTAATCTCAATGGGGGCGGACTTCATTGAAAAATATCCTACTATGCAAAAAGTATTAGTGTCAAAGTATCCTATTCTTCTTATTGATGAAAGTCAAGATACAAAAAAAGAACTCGTAAAAGCTTTATTATCAATTGAAAATAAGTATACTGGAAATTTTTTAATTGGAATGTTCGGTGATACAATGCAACGAATATATTTGGACGGCGAGGAGAAGTTACCTCATTTAATCCCAAACACTTGGCAAAAGCCAGCTAAAAAAATGAACCATCGCAGTAATAAAAGAATTGTTAGGCTTGCAAATTCAATCAGAAACTCAATAGATGACCAAGAGCAACGACCACGTTCGGATAAAGAAGAGGGATTTGTACGCTTATTCATTATTTCCAATAAAAATGATAAGGCTATAATAGAAAACAGTATTTATACACAAATGAGTGATATTACAGGCGATAAAAAATGGGAATCCCATTCGGAACGTAAGGTTCTTGTACTTGAGCATAGTATGGCAGCAAACCGTCTTGGCTTTTCAACAATTGACACAGCATTACGAAGACCTTTCAGTCAAAGTTATCTTGACGGTTCTATAGTGGAAATTGGTTTTTTAATGAACTATATTTACCCAATAGTAGAAGCTAAAAAACAAGGAGATAACTTTACCGTTATGAAAATTATTCGTGAAAAGTCTCCATTGTTAAAAACTAAAAACCTTAAAGAAAGTTCTAATCAATCAGAAGTTTTGAAAAAAATATCAAGTGAAATTAATAATATTGTTAAGTTATGGGAGAACGATAGCGACCCGTCTTGTATTGATGTTTATTCTAAACTTAGAGGAACAAAAATATTTGTTTTACCGGAACGAATTGAAGATGTTTTAAGTGAAACAGATTCTGATTCAGAAAAGGTATTGGCTTTAAGGCAAGGATTTTTGGCTTCGTTTTCGGAGATTGTTCATTATTGGAATTACATTAACGATAAATCCCCATTTGCTACACATCAAGGCATCAAGGGTTTACAATTTGAGCGAGTTGCAGTAATCATAAACGATGAAGAAGCAGGAGGACATAATTTTAGTTATGAAAAACTATTTGGTACCAGAAACTTAACAGATAGAGATAATGACAATATAAAAGAGGGAAAAGATAACTCTATTTCTCGTACTAAGCGTTTGTTTTATGTAACCTGCACACGAGCAAAAGAGAGCCTTGCTATTATTGCGTATACAAATAACCCACAAGCTGTTAAAAGAACTGTACTCAACAATAAATGGTTCTCGGAAGATGAGATTGTTATACTTTAAAAATATCTCCCCGGTTTGTGCTTATATTTTTATAGCAAGTGCTAAATAATTTACAAAATAATACAAATCAGCGAATGGTTTTCAAAATATATAAAACAAGCAGACTTCGAGAGAGGTCTGCTTGCTTTTACATAAAGTAAACAATATACTGTTTTTGTAAACAAAAATAGAAATATATGTATGGTTAAATGAAATTACTAAAAATCAACGAAAAATATCGCTTTTTCTGAAAAAACACTTGCAATTTATTTGAAATAGGTGTATAATGTATATAGGTATTGTGGATTGTTGTACCTAAGTGAGAATTATATACACGGAGAGGATAAATTTCTTGAGTGAAATTAAATTTATTGACCTATTTTGCGGAATAGGCGGAGTTAGAATCGGAATGGAAAGTGCGGGTTTTAAATGCGTTTTCTCCTGTGACATAAGCCCTGAATGTCAAAAAACATATTCAGAAAATTTTGGTGAAATGCCAAAAGGTGATATAAAACAAATATCAGAAGACGAAATCCCCGAGTTTGACATTTTATGTGCCGGGTTTCCTTGTCAACCATTTAGTATATCGGGCAAACAAAAAGGCTTTGAAGATGACAGAGGAACACTTTTTTTTGAAATTTGTCGCTTTATTGAAGCCAAGCAACCGAAAATAGTTTTTTTGGAAAATGTAAAACATTTAGTTCACCACGATAAGGGACGTACACTTACTGTTATTCTTAATAAATTAAATGAATTGGGCTACAAAACTGAATGGAAAGTATTAAACGCACTTGATTACGGAGTTCCGCAAAATCGTGAACGAATTATTATTGTTGCTAATAAACTAAAAATATTTGATTTTAGTAAAGTAGACCGTTCTAAACACAAAATATTAAATGACTTTTTAGATAAAACAGGAGATTTTGAGTTTCTTACTCCTGAAGAATATACTTTGATTCCAAACCCTAAAACACAAAAATTATCGGGACTTTGTTTCGCAGGATATAGAAATAAATCAATTCGCAAAGTCGGAGTCAGACCCGGGACAGAGCATTTATCAAGAGTACACAAGCAACCTAACAGAATATATTCTGTTTTCGGAACGCACCCTACACTACCTTCACAAGAAACTTCGGGCAGATATTGGATATTGCTGGCTGATAATAAAGTTCGTAAACTTACACTAAACGAATGTTATCGAATAATGGGATTTCCCGAAAATTTTAAAAGACCGTCTTCAGTAGGCGAACAATATCGACAAATCGGTAATTCGGTTTGTGTACCTATGATTTCTGCTATTGCAAAAGAATTAAAAAATCAATACTTTGAGGAATAAAAATGACACATACAGAAGTTCTAAATCAGATTTATGAAAAAGCCTTGTCCTTAATTTCGTCCGAAAATAACAAAATTTCTATTGACGAGAAAATTAAAAGTAATATTGAGTATATTATCTCACGTTCAGAGAGTAATAAGGGAATGGTAACTGTATTAACTACGTTACTGACACACAAAATTGTTGACCCTACCCAAGACATAAGATACCATCAAGCAAGCTTAGCAAATGGTTTTGCCGGTCGTGGAATAGACCAAAATTATGTTACTCCGTTTATGAAAAAAGTATCTTTTCCTGCAATGGCAGAATCAGGTTGGTTGACACGTTCGCTTGAACAGGCACACCCATATGATTTAGAGTATCCGGGAAAAATCACACCGAAAGAAGCAAAAACGGCTTTTTTAGATACGATTGATAAAATACAAAACAAGGGCGTATCTCCCGAAGATGTGCTGTTATATATGTTCTTATTGCTAATTAAACAGCGTGACAGTATGAGAGTAGAATTAGCTAAGCCACACAGCTTGTCTATTTCAGCAATAATATCACTATTGCAACGTCATTTCACAGCAAAATACAATTGCAGTGGGGCTTCAAGACTTCCTACTCTTGCGGTTTATTCTGCCTATCAATGTATGATGAATCAAGTACATCGCTATAACACCAAAATACTTTGTCCGTTGGAAAATCATACTTCTTCTGATTCTCAATCCGGAAGAATCGGAGATATAGATATAAATAATTCTGATAATACCGCCTTTGAAGGTGTGGAAATAAAACACGAAATTCTCATAACAAAAGGATTAGTAACAGACGCATATGAAAAATTCAAAATCTATAACACAGACCGATACTATCTTTTAACCACAGCTAATATGGATAACGCTAACTGGAATGAGATTAACTCCGAAATTCAGCGTATCTCTCAAATTCACGGTTGTCAAGTTATTGTCAACGGTGTTTATTCAACGTTAAAATATTATCTCCGCTTGCTTGATAATACAGCAGAATTTATCGACAACTATGTCGAGAATATGAAAATTGACGAAACTATAAAATTCCAACATAAAACTATGTGGAATGAGGTTGTTAGTAATATAAATTAACAACGTATTTTAGATTACTCTTATTTGGGAGGTAAAGTAATGATATTAGATTTATCTGAACTCAGCAGAAATGAAACAAAAAATCCTATAAACCCAGAGGACATTTTCTCACTCTTACCTAAAAAACACTTTCCTTATACTCGAAGTGTTCAAACAGATGTATGGAGAAAATGGTTTGATAAACGTAACCAAAAGAATTCTATTATTAAAATGAATACCGGTAGCGGAAAAACAATTGTTGGGTTAATTATATTACAAAGTTGCCTTTATGATGAAGTTGGACCTGCTGTTTATGTTGTTCCAGATAAATATCTGGTTGAACAAGTATGTGCAGAAGCTGATAAACTGGGAATTAAAGTTACTACAGATATAAATGACCCAGATTATATAAGCAGAAAAAGTATATTTGTGACTACTGTCCATAAAATAGTTAATGGGAGAAGTGTCTTTTTAAAAAGTGCTAATAAAATAGGTAGCATTTTGCTTGATGATGTACACGCTTGTTTGGATAAAATTCACAATCAGTTTTCAATTAAAATATCTTCAAGTCATAACCTATATACTGAAATGATAAATTTGTTTTCTGAGCAATGGAAAAATTATAATTCTGACTCTTATTATGACATAACAGAAAGAAAAGACTCAGTAAGTGGAACTTCAAGAATTGAATTGCTACCATTTTGGATATGGCAAAGTAAAAAAGATGATATATACAAACTAATTTCAAACTACGATAATGATGA
>JAISIJ010000453.1 GCA_031262245.1 Oscillospiraceae bacterium
TCCATAATCGGTGTCACAGAGCTTGACCCCGCAATTACAATTTTTCCGCTTGGCTTGTTACCCGAATATGCGTCAGAATTTTCACTCACGGGAATATAGCTTTTTGCAACAACCGCTTGCCCGTCTTTTGACATTATAAAGTCCAAAAAATCTGCCGCAATTTCCTTGAGTTCGTCTTTTGTTGCTACATAAAACGGACGAGCAACTTTATAACTTCCGTTTTTTACATTTTCGGGGCTTGCGTCAACGCCGTCAATTTTGAGTGCCTTAACCGTGTCACCCAACGACCCGAGCGATATGTACCCGACAGCGTTTGCGTCATTTTTTATACTTGTTATCATAACGTCGGTTTGCTTGACTATAACGGCTTCTTTTGTTGTCTTGTCGGTTTTTGTGCCGTCAGAGCCTTTTTCTTCTATCCCGAAGAGTTCGATAAACGCACCTCTTGTCCCCGACCCGTCTTCTCTTGAAATTACCGAAATTTCGCCGTTTTCGTCAAAACCCTTTTTGCTGCAACCTGCCGTTATAATTGTCAAAACTATTGCCATAATCAATGCCATTAATTTTTTAAGTGAGATTAATGCCGTTGTTTTTTTCATAACTCTACTCCGTTTTTAAAAATTGAAATTAAAACCGCAGAAAATTTCTCTCTGCGGTTTATATTATAAATTACGTTTATATTAAAAAAGTTTACGATTTGTAAAATTTGTGTAAACAAAGTTTGCAATATATTTAGACGTATTTAGACATATCTAATTCTTGAGCATATTTTTTGATTGTGTTGATATCCCTACGATTATTAAACAATATATCTAATAACTTATTCATAGCAATTGTTCTGTTTTTAATCGTAAAAGCTTCATTTATTTCTCTAATCTTTGCCTCCCCGAATTCCGGTCCTTCATCCGGCTCCATACTTATTAATAAATCATAAATTATATTTATGAATCTTTCTCTCTGTTCATCATCAAATTCGGCTCTTGTCAAAATGTGATAATAATTTTCAAAGATATGTGATTTTTTATCATCTAAATTTTTGCAAATATTTATAAATTTTTTCACAATATCACAATCATTTGTAAATTTAAAATCGCTTACCGTAGTATTACTAATAAATTTATTTAATTTGCCAGGGACAGAATATTTGGTGATAATATCCAATGTGTATTTGTCAATATAAAAGTTAAAAAGTTTATTAGGCTCTTTTTGTTCTTTTATGTCTTTTATTTTTTCTTTTATGTTTTTTATTTCTTCTTCATTTTTTTTAATCTTTTCTGTTTTTAATTCTTCTGCTTCTTTTATTTTTACTTTTAATTTATTTTTTAATTCTCTTATTTCTTTTGTTCCTTTGAATTCAATTAATCCATTTAATTTTTTTAATTCTTCTTTTAATTTTTTTAATTCTTCTTTTGTTCTTTTTATTTCTTCTTTAAATTCTTCGTTTATTTCTTTTAATTTATCATTTTCTTCTTTTGCCAAATCTCTGTACGAATAAAGCACCGACTTAGTAAAAGCCCAAAATAATTCTTCTACTTCTTCAAATTCATCTAACATAATATAATTAAGTTTTATATACTTGTAAAAAGTAAAAATTTCTATTGTAAGGTCATTAAATTTTTTTAAATTATCTTCCTTAAATTCAAGAGGTTTTTTATATGAAAGTTTTATATCGCTAAAAAAACTTTTACATTTCAATCTTAAAGTTAATAAATTTTCATTAAGCAAATTATTATAAATATACTTGTTAGCATACTTTATTTCCGGCACAGAACGATTATAAACATATGTTAAATTATCTCGAACTTCTTTAATCGAGGTTGGTATTTTTTCTTTATTTTTATCTTTCTCCTTGTTTTCGTCCTTGTTATCTTTAAGCAGTGTAAGTTTTTCGCCTTTTTTGCGTGCAAATTCTTCATTTTTAAAACTTGCGTAATTAAAATTATCAATAAAAGTTTCAAAAAAAGAAATAATATTTTCTTTTTCGTTTTTTATATGCTTATCATCTCTTAATTCTTCAAGTAATTTTTCAAGTAAAACTTTGTTCGATTCTTCCAACATATTTTCTAACAAATTTAAATAATATGCTTTGCACCGTTTTTCAGGTATATTTCTTTCAGGCAATGCTTTTACTTCTTTTAACAACTCCGCATAGTCATTATCAAGATATAACTTAAAAAGGTCTTTTTCTTTTTGGGTCATCGGCTGAGATTATCCTCTCTTTTTGAGATGTTTTTTATAAAGTTTGACTGTTTTCGTTTGGGCCGCCCACATTAATATCGGCTTTTGTAAAATATTTTTTAATTTCAACAAAACGTATTTTTTCAAGAGTTTCTTTATCTTCATCTTCATCCAGTTTTAGTTCAAAACCTTTGAATTCAAAATGGTCGGAGTTATCATTATCTAATATACGCGACTCAATCAGTTCGTTTGGCTCTTTGCCGTCCCATTTATAAATGCCCAACAGGTCGCAATAAGGAATATAATTGACATTGTTAAACACTTTATATTGCGTTTTCAACTCACTTAAATTACTCTTCTTAAGCAAATATTTATCGCTTTTGTCTTCTTTGATTGCATTAAGTGCCGCATATAATCGATTGCCATATTTATTATCAAGTTCTTGATTTTCTTCAATCCATTCTTTCGGCAAATTTACTGCATCTATAACTTCGACGTGCTTGTTTTCGTAATATCTTTTATCGTTTTCATCAGTCGGCTCATCTTCGGTAAGAATAATATAATGATTAGGTATGTCTTTCTTTTTTATGCCAGTTTCGTCAACAAGACTTTCTACCCAGTCAAGTATCTGCTTAAAATTATAATCACCCATACTGTAGCCGACAAACAAAAAAGTGTGGGTCGCAAGCAACGATTTTATGAAAGTCATTATCATATGAAAGGTTTTTTCATACCTTAAATAATCGTCTTCTTTGAGAACAAAATATTTGCTTTCATTTTCAATAGCCTTGTAATCGCCGTGCATTTTGATAATATACTGCAATTTCTCTTTAGAATTTTTCAGCATTTCTATGTCACTGCTGATTACTCGATATGCATCTCGCTTAATATTTTTCGACAATTCAAGTAGCGGATCATAGTTTGTGGTGACAATATGGTTCGGCTTTAAATCAAAAATGATGTCGTGGATATGATTAGGTTTAAACTTTTTATATTGCTCTTCACCAAATATATCATCTAAAAATCCCCAGTATTCTTTCTGTCTTTTATTATATAAATGTTGCGGGATTTTCAACATCTCATCTAAACAAAAGTGCCTTTGCATATCATTAAAACCACTAATCTCATTGCCTTCACGACAAAGATAATTTTTCGGGTGTTTAATTTCTTCTGCTATTTTTTTTATAAGTTCTGTCCAGTTGAGCATTTTATTGTTTTCATCATTTTCATCTTTTGAATTAGCAGACACGCCCGCACCGACAAAAACGACAAGCTTGCCGCTGTCACGTTTCTTGCGTAGTTCTGATATTTGTTTGTAAATTTTGTCGATGTTCGAGGGCTCTAAAGAGCGGCAGAAGCTGGATTGAAAAAAGTAAATGTGGTTAGTCTGCCATAAATCAGAGTTAGATTGTTGACATAAGTGGCGACGATGTTGTCCGAAATAATGACTACAGTGATATTTCCATAAGTCATAGTTAGGTTGCCGAAAGTATTGGTAATATTGAAAAAAGTCAGCAGTGTTATCTTGATTATTATTACTATTTTGTGGCATTATTACTCCTGTTAAAATAAAATTCGATAAAAATGTGTATAAACATCATTTAAATAAAAACAAAAAAATAATCCTCTTAAAATAATATAAGAGCATAAAACTTAACTCGCCTGTATAGCTTGCTCACCATACAGGAGATTGGGTTTATACGAAATTGTATGTATTGCTCGGGTGGTAGATTATGTTATAAAAAACAAGGACATTATTATTTACATCTTTATCTTTTCTAAATCTGCTTAATTTACTTGCGATAGATGTCATGTTATTGGTATTGCACATTACATTGTTTATATCATTCTCCATCTCAACCGTAATATCAAATTTATGCATCACTAAACTTAAAACAGTTGAAAATAAACTGATTTCTTCATCAGGACAAATACCTGAGCAATATTGACTACTGCTTATTCCGGCAGAACCCACTCCGCTGATAATACAGTTAATAATATTATCAACAGCTTTTTGGTCTATATTCGCAATAGCGGAGCAATCGATTTCATCTGTTACTCCGCATTTAAAACACATATTACTTTCACAAAAATATTGTCCAACCGCTTGTCTTAAATCAAAAACGGACAGTTCGCAGGGGAAGTTTTCCCTATATGTGTTTACAATATCCTCTGTCATTTTAAGACTTACAATAAGTTTTAAAAATTTTCTTTTATCTACACTAACCCCGACTAATTGAAACACGAAATCTACTGCTCTTTCAAACTCCGCCATATAAACCGTCCTTGTTTATTTATCAGCTTGCTTTGTCGTACACTTGGTCCAGCATCTCCCTTTTTATCTTGTATATGTCGTCAAATAAACGTGCAATAAGCTCATCTTTTTCTCCCGACACTTCTCCTTGGTCGACTTTTTTCGCACCGTACTGCCTTATGAAAGCCGGCGATTGTTCAATATAAATGCTGCTGCGGAAAATTCCCTCACCTCTTTTTCTGATAATTTCGTATTCTTCACCTTTAATAAAATCTTTCGCTAAGTGCACCAACAACTTGAATTTTTGTGCATCTTTTCTGATATTTTTGTAATGATTTTTCTTTTCGACAACATCTGCTTTTTGAGTTTTAACCGTGAAATCGTCAACTAAATTACACACTTTATCTCTGACAGAATCGTAAATTTCATCATCAACTCTACCTAAATAATGCCTTGTGTTGTGGGCAGTAGATTCTAAAAGGCTGTTAACGCACAAGTAGTCGCCGAGATAAAGTTCAAGCACCTGAACAGGGTCCTCACCGTGTTGAGCACAATTAAAAGAATAAAATTTGTTTGCCGGGTTGCCTAATTCGGGCTCACTGTAAACAACAGTGCCTGCGAAACCGTCTTCGCACACCGAAATCATCGCCGCCATATAAGCGAGAATTATTTCCCTTAAAGCTTGATTTTCATAAAAATCTTCATGAAAATTTTCTAATCTGTTTCTTTTTAATTTTTCAGAATCGAATTTTTCATTTAATTCAGCATATTTTTTCCGTTTGTATCCCTCTTTTCTGATTTTTTCATCTTTAAGGTCTAACTCTGCAAAAATTTTAAAAATAACTATATTAAGCAAAAGGTGAGTAGCAAACGGCGGAATTTTATGCATAGTTTTATCTTGATTTTTCAACCGATAAAACATAGTACCGACAGCCTGATAAAATTCTAAATAATAGTTGTAATTTTTAATATATTCTTGGGTTTCATCTTTTACATTTTTATAACCTTTTTCATATATGTTTACAACTTGATACTGATACTTGTCTTCATCTTGAACCTTTTTTTCATAAGTTTCAAGGTGAGAATATTCTTTCCTTAAAAAAGCATCTTTCACTACATCTAAGCTGTAATAAGCACTTCCGTCATCGCCCTCGTGTGCTTTGAAAAAGCACCTACCGTAAAGGTCTTCAAGGTCTTCTGGCTTTTCTTTAGTTTGGTCGATTGTGGTTTGTATTTTTTTAGTTTGCTCGGTGTTTTTTTGCTTTTCTTCGGTTCCATATAATAAGTTAAGTGCCCTAATCACTTTAAGCATTTTCACATTGGCAGCGTATTCAGAATTTTTAAACCTATTCACAACATTACCATTTTCGTCTTTAACTGTCTGTTTAACATTACTGTAAGCATCTTGAAACATTTGTTTAACAACACACTTAGCCAAACTGAACATCAAGTTACCATAGCTGTAATCTAAGGGGTCTTCTTTTCCTTTTCCCCTTATTTCATTTATAAGTCTTTGTGCTTCATTTTCACGCAGTTCATTTAATTTGAGTTCAGAATTTGTAACTTTGTCAATATTACCTCTGATAGCACCGAAATTTTTCAACTTTTTCAAAAGGTCGAACGACACCAAAGCCGTTTTTATATTAAGCAAACGTCTCATTGCACATTCGTGAAGAACCTTTCGGCGATAATACAGCACCTCGAGGACTTTTGCAGTCCCAGTAAGTTTCGTTTTGTATATATCACTTCCATCTATTTCTACAAATTGAGTTATTAATTCTTCGGTTAATTTTCCTTTTTCAAATAAGTCCCAATCGCTTTTTGCGATATTTTTTTCGTCATAGTCTTTTCCGTTTGCTTTTAACAGCACCTGCTTTAAAGATTCTAAATTATACCCCTCGTAATCTTTTATATCATATAACTTTTTTAATTCATTTGTTGCCTTATCAATTTCAGATTTATCAATTTTGATTCCATCAATTTCAGTCTGTAAAAAATCAAATCCGTATTCCCATAATTCACTATTATCACCGCTGACAGGTATTTGATTGAGCAGAGATTTTTCTTCGCCTTTTACATCAACATACTTGTCGCCGAAAAGAAGTTCGTTGACTTCGCCATCAAAAAAGCTTTCATATTCACCTTTTAAATTTTCGCTGCTTAAATTAGGCATAGTTACAAAAGGGTAAAGCACAGAAAACCTTATTTGCTTATTGTACTCCTTTCCCTCATTGTCAATTTCGTTGTCATTTTCAAAAATTCTGAAACCGTAATATGCTGCCGTGCGGACATCAAAATTAGTAAAAATAATCCTCGACCTCACGTTGACAGACGAACACACTTTCATACGCACATCCGGCACTTCTGCATACAAAGCGTTTTCTCTGTCACCGCTGTATATGAAGTCCTTATTTTTATCTACCTTCTTAAATAACTTTTGAAATTCCTCGTCTGCAAATGCGGCATTTATGCTATCGTTAACTGCTTTATCTTTCGATTTGATATAAGAACAGTAGGACGTGTACGGCACATTTTCGCAGTGTGCGAATTGGTTAATTTGATATGCTCTGGAAACAATTTCGTCACTGCCTACAAAGCCGTACGAAAGTTTTTTGTCAAAATAATTCTCGAAAATATAATCTTGCATTTCTTTAAAGTCTTTGCCAAGATTTTTATTAGTAACCTTTGCTGTTTCTTTTCTCGGGTCAAAAATTTTTGCCACGAATGCTTTGCTTTCTTTTTTGTTGAGTTTATCTTTATCATATATTTTTAATTCAGTTGTGTCGATATAGGTTTGGTGGTCTTTTACATAAGCCTCTCTATCAAATATTAATTCATTGATAGTAGGGCAAGCAACCGTAATATTTTCATTTTTCACACCTCGGCGTACGAGAGAACTGATAATACTTAATAAATTTCTGCCCAAGTTTACCGTATCATCAAACACCAATAATTTAAGGTCTTTGATTTCTTTGGTTTTGGTTTCGTTGGTTTCGTTTTCGTTGGTTTTGGTTTCGTTTTCGTCTTTCTTGATTCTTGTTTCTGCAAACGATTTAAAATCGTAAGAGCACATCGTTCTCGAGTCGATTATAAACGTATCGTGTTTTTCTGCGTCAAAATTTGCTGATGCGTATTTTTTAAATTCTACGCTTTTGTGTAATTGTTTGTACAGCTTTAAAAAGCTGCGAAAGCAAATAACGCCTTTCTTAGCAACCAAAACGACCATATCAAAATTTTCTCCGGCTAAAACCGAATCCAAAAGCCGTTGCATATATTGCATATAATAGAAAGTTTTTACTCTGTCTCCATAGAATATTCTATTGAGTTCTTTCACCGAATGTGAATAAATAAGGTCAAACTCGTGTTTATTTTGTTCTTTTTGTTCTTTTTCATCATATATTTTGGTTTTGTTTTTTTGTTTTTCTTCATCAATCTTTATTTGTTTATAAAAATAAACAACACTGTTGATATATGATGTGATTCTTTCAGGCATACTTTCACGAGTACTCATCTGTTGAGCAATTTGACCCTTATTTTTAGGTTCGTTAACTCTTGCGTTATTCATTTAATGGTATATTCTCCCTTAAATTTACTGATAATTCAGGTTATATCGAATATCTCAATTTTTTGTTTTATATATTTTATTTTGAGATTTTAATTCATTTGTTATATTTACATATTATGGTTTTTTAGTTTATTTGAATTTTGTCCGTTTTATTTTTTTTCTTAGCGGCTTTTTGGCGAAAAAGCAAAAAAAGACCGTGATTTTAATAAAATACGGCCTTTGTCACCATACAGGTGACGCTATTAACAGACGTACTATTGCTACTACGCCCGGCTTTTTTATAATTATTCTGTTTAAATTTGTGTTTAACATAATCCGCTCACTTTGTTTATCTATATTATTTGATATATCAATTTAAAATTCCATCAAATATGTAGGGTTTCTTCAAACCCTTTTTTTATCTGGATAAACCTTTGATAAGATTGCGATTACGTTGACACCTATCCCCATTTAAAAAAATGAAAAACAATACATTGAGCAAGTTTCTATACGAACTCACTTCAATTAATTATTACTATGCGGTCTAACTTGTACTGCTTATACTGTGCGAAACAAAAATCCACAACATAAGCCTCAATGCTGTTAATTTAATCTCGCAAACCGCTTTATCTGAAAACTTGACCCATATCCAAGCGTATAATTGTCAAATGCCTACCTCACTTAATAAGTTTATGAGAGTAAATTGACAAAATATACCGCCGAGTAATGAGTTTTTTGCCGCCTAAGCCACACAAGACGGATACAAAAAATCAAGTAAATACGCAATTTGCTAAGGTTTTAAGAAAATTTATTATTTTATGGTAAATTTTATATTTTATAAATATGTCTTTAACACGACATATTTTTGATTAATAATTGGCTTATAAATAGTGTTCACAGTTGTCTTTTTATTTAGGACATTTTGGTAAACAACCCGACCATTATAACATATTATTTTTGATTTGTCAAGTACTTTCAAGTGCTTTTTGAAAAAATTCATATATTATTCACACATTATAACATATATTTTCATAAAAGTCAAGTGCTTTTTAAAAAAAATTTCAATATTTTTCGTAAATTTACTAAATTTACGAAAAACCTTAGCAAATGGATTTTTTTTAATATTCCTGCCTAAAAACTCCCAGAAAAATTTTCCCCTTGACAAAATCGAAAAAATATGTTATAATAATACCACTTATGAAGAAAGGGCTAAAATATAAATGTTTGATAAAACAATACATAATCCTTCCGGGTGTGCTATTTCCGGAATTTTTTCCAAAAAAGGAAAGTTAACCGGCGGCAAGACTATTATCGACTCTATTCGAGTAATGCACGACCGTTCTAACGGTTTGGGCGGCGGTTTTGCAGGCTACGGAATTTATCCCGACAATAAAAACGACTATGCTTTTCACCTGTTTTACGATGAAATAAAATTCCCGGGTATTCAGCAAAGAACCGAAGAATTCATAAAAGACCACTTTGAAATCGTCAATCTTTCAAGAATTCCCACACGCAGACATCCCGCAATCACCAACAAGCCGCTGATTATGCGGTATTTTCTGCAACCCAATATGGACAGGCTCCGTCACAGCCAGCTTGACGAGAAAGAATATGTCCGCAGATACGTTGTGAGGATAAACTCCGACGAATATGCCGGTGCTTTCGTATTTTCGAGCGGCAAGAATATGGGTATATTCAAAGGTGTCGGTTTTCCCGAAGATATCGGCGAATTTTACGAGCTTGAAAAATACAGTGCATACTGCTGGACGGCACACGGCCGATATCCGACAAATACTCCCGGCTGGTGGGGCGGAGC
>JAISIJ010000094.1 GCA_031262245.1 Oscillospiraceae bacterium
TTCGCCAAGCTTCGTTACCCCTTGTGGAATATACATTTTAGCATTCTTACCCGCTTCACAATATTCCAAAACCCTTTCATTACCTACTTTAACTACCTTACAATCGCCCATACCCAACACAGCACGCCGTGCCTTCTCTTTCGCACTTAGAATGTTTCTCGGCATAATTTCACCTCTTTTACTGCATAAAAAACAGCACCTACGGTTAGGGTGCTGTCTGGTTGAAAATCTGGTCTATTGTTTTGTGTCTAAGTATCATACCTGCCTACAAATTATCTTTATTCTACTTCCTAATAATTTCTATCTAAAAGATGTAAATTCCGCATAAACGCACTTCGCCCTATCGTATTTGCGTAATAATCTCTGCGGCCCCCCAACAATTCCCGAATTGCTTGAAAAAACAAACCAAGTATAGCGTTAAACTCGCACAATGCCCTGTGCCAAGAAGTATCCCCTGTTTGTTTTCCGAGCTGTTCGCAAAACTCCTTACCGCAGTCTTTTTGCGTAGTAATTATGTTTTCAATAACCCTATCCAAAACGTCTACCGCAATACTTTCAGTAATTTCCCCGCATAAACTACTTGTATATTTAGGTCGGAAATAATCATATATAACCTTATGATTTCCATATTGGAAGTAAAGTGATTTTGTAAACGTATTTGAAATTCGATAATCATCTAAAAATACGCACATTACCCCATAACAAACATCTGCCAAACAACCTTTAGCCTCAATATTCGGAAAATATCTTATCTGACAACGTTCACCACCAAGAAAATATGCCTTGATAATTTCAGCACTAACACCCCTCAACTCTAACGTTTCCAAAGGTTGAACCCCTGCTTTGTAATGGTGCAACGGATAATCTGACATTTTTTCAATATTCCCGCCCATAACCAACTTCTTTATACCGGTAAAATTCAACGCTTTATCCCCAATAATCTTACAGTTATTAGGGATATTCAACACGCCATTCCTGCCAACCTCCGCATAAGTAAGCAAACCATTCTTGTCAATTATGCAATTTCCCACCCCCAAAATCGCACGTTTCGCATCGGCTGCCTCAATATTTTCCTCAACACTTCGCACTTGTTTTAACCAAAAGATATAATCATCTAAGTTGAATTGATATACCCCTGCCAAAGTTTTTATCCGAAAAACATTACCCTCGCTTTCCACATTCTCAAAATAATCCCAAGCCGCACACACCTCATCTAACCCCATTGTGCATTGCTTATCTTTGAAAATGCAAGTGAATTTTGTTTCACCTTTTTCATATTTAACCGCCAAAACTACCCCCTCGCTCTTTCCGTGGGGTATATCGTAATAATCTCCTGCATAGTATTTTTCGCCGGTATTAATATCGGTGTATTCTCCGTAATTACCCCTTACTGTAAGCCGCTCTAATTTACACTTATTATTATAATCAATTCTGTAAAGCATTTTTGCCCCTGTTGAACGCTCTCGCAAAACTGCACCATACCCACTACCTAAATATCCACCGTCATAAGCAAAATCCTTAGCTGTAACCTTAGCTTTATTCGGTTTCAATAAATACTTCAACGCAATAATCTTATTTCCGAAAACTCCCATTATTTTATCGCCTTGCTCTATCCTATTAAAAATCTTAGCTACTTTCCACACCCCTTTTTCTTCGTCATTTGTTCCCTCCACACAATATCTTCCGTCCGAACACTCCATAGAAATATATAACATAAAATCACCTCTCTCAAAAACGCTCAACCGCCATTATAAAAAATCATATATACGTTATAATTCAAATATTTTACTCCTTGTGCAGTAGGTTTACGCCTACTTGATTTTACCTCAACCTCGTATTTGCTCAACAATTTTTCAACATAACGCTTCTCACCGTTAGGAAATGTTTTTATCCAGCAACTATCAAAATTCCCACTTGTTATGAGATTACAAGCTTTTTGTCGCATATCCGTAAAATTGCCCCTGCCACGAATGCCTTCAACTTCTCGATAACTATGTATCCCACAAGAAGGATGTTTTTTCGTATCTCTATGGCAAATCTGCTCTTTAGCCTTTCTAACGTGATATTCTGCCAAACCCAACGGCACAATCACCGCCTGCTCATCACGCAATTTCGGGTGTATTAACTTTGCATATTTTTTCTCTATTTTGTCACAAAATTTAAGAAAATCATTTTCGTTACTCGGCAATAAATCTTTTTTCTCCTCAATCTCTTTCACCGCAGTTTGCTCTACCGCCTGTATACCTCAACGGTAAAAATCTTCATCAATGTCACCATAACCCTCCGCCTCATCTGTATTACTTTGAACAGCATTTGCAAAAGCACTCTTTGCCGTATAACCCCCTGCAATACATACACCCTCATTTGCCCTTTGGTTAGCTCGTTGTACCCATTTATAATATTCCATATTAATACCTCCGCATTAGCTTATTCTAATTTAAACCTATCACCCACTACGGAATCGAAATTTTTCAATTGCACCTAAAGCCTTACCGTAAAACCTGTACTCCTCTTCTGTAAGAAACCCTACAAAGCTTGATTCAAAAGCCAAAACTATATCAGCAAATACCCCGTATTTATCTATATTCTCTGTTGTATATTCGGGCATTTTTTCTATGTTCTTCTCAATATATTCAGCAATATTATCTAAAACACCAATAACCTGTTCTTTCGTAATATCCTTACAAATGTTGAATTCGCTCCAACTTTCAAAATACTTTTTCACTTCCTTTATATAAGCCTCTTCACGTTTTAACCCATAAAATTTTTCTTCCATTGCCGAAAAAAACAATCCCGAAAAAATTAACCCCCACAAAACATCTGTCAGCCCTTTAGCCACCTTCATAGTTGTTCTCCGTATAATACTTTCGCCACCGTATGTGTGAAAGAAAATTTCTAAAAATAATTTACTCACAATTTCAGCCGAAGTATCGTTAAACTCCAAAATAAGGTGATATTGTATATCAGCTTCAATATAGAAAAACGGGTATTCCTCACATTTTTCAACCCCTGCACCTACTTTTAAAATGCTTGCATTACGCAAATCAATAGAATTATATTTTATAACTTTGCAAGTATCAGGAATTTTTAAAACCCCTTGCCTCCCTGCCGTTAAGCGTATTAATTCACCCTTGTCAGAGAAGAGTATTTCGCCAAACCCTAATAATGCGTATTTTGCGTTTAACCCCTCCTTGATTTTATAGAGTTTCCTCGCATTTAACCTGCTGTATAAATCAAAATTAAAGTTGTGCACACCCTTTAAAGAATGTATCTCAATAACCCTTTCAGATTTAGTAAAGTCGCAGATTAATTCACCCCAACTAAAGTACCTATCACAAGAAAAACATAACATAAACAATTTATTAAAATCTACAACCTCAATTTT
>JAISIJ010000100.1 GCA_031262245.1 Oscillospiraceae bacterium
CTTATTTGAATGAGATACCCCGATATTTTTCTTAAAATATCATTACTGAAATTGTCTTTTTTGAAAAAAGTTTGCCAGTTTTCATATGAAATATTGGAACGAAGTTTAAAAATTTCGGAATACATCATTTCTTTTTTCAGATTAGAAACATAGGCTTGTTTTTCACGCTCATACTCTGAAAGTTGTTTTTCATAATTTTGTAATTTGTCTTTTAATTCCTCATCTTCATCAAGTTCCTTTAAATCGTGTTCCAAAATATCTAATTTGTCTTGATACGGCTGTATTTTGCGTTTTAATTTCTGTATTTCATATTTAATCTGTGTACGCAATTTAAATTTACTGATATTCATTGTTTATTTCCTTTCTGAAAAAATTATCACGTTAACACAGCTAAAAAACGACCAATAATAGCCCCAATTACACAAAATACAATGAATTTTACTAAAAATGAAATTGCTTCATTTTTTTTCTTTTTCACTTTCCGCTTCAGCTTTCGGAGTAGGGTCTGTGAAAGTTTCTGTAATTGCATTTTCGGGAACAAAAATTTCTACTTTTTTAATACCAAAATATCTGTTGCTTTTAATTTTTACATATGGTTTTTCTGTTTCTGAAAGCGTTTTATATATGGTGGTTAAATCTATTTTATATTTTTCTAAGGCAACACCGCCGTTATCGTCTTTTTCAGTATAGATAAAAAAATTTTTGCCGTCATTGCCAATCTTAAAATCAGTATTTTCTGCATTTTCCATATATGAAACGCTTAAAATTTTATGTTCAGAAAATGTAGTTTTTGGTGCTTTTATTTCAAAAACAGCCAAGATAATCAACATTACAATAATACCAAAACCTAAAATAATTTTGAAAAATTGGACTATTTCGTAAATTACAGGGTGTTCTACTTCTAAATTAAACATTGTTACCTCCGTTTTGATACAAAAAAACAACCTACATTTTTCAATGTAGGTTGTTGTACCTTATTTATTCCTTATTCCAAGTACGCTAATAGGGTGCTTTGGGTTTTTATCCATTTTTCATCTTTGATGTCATTCTCATAACTTCAATTTTAAGTGCGTGATGTTTTTCGAGGGTTTTGTCGGCAGTTAAGATGTCTTTTGCAACAGTTTGAGTGATGTTGACTAACTCCATATCTGAAGCGATATCGGCAATTTTCAATTTGGGTAAACCGTGTTGTTCTTTGCCGAAAAAGTCGCCGGGTCCACGTTGCTTTAAATCTTCTTCTGCAATTTTAAAGCCGTCTGTTAATTTGCAAAATATTTTCAGTCGGTCGCGGACTTCTTCAGAGGGATTGTCTGTAACCAAAACACAATAGCTTTGGTCTTTTCCACGTCCCACTCGTCCTCTTAACTGGTGCAATTGAGAAAGCCCGAACCTGTCAGCATTTTCAATTATCATAATAGTGGAATTAGGAACATCCACACCAACCTCAACAACCGTTGTTGCAACTAAAATATCTGTTTCGCCGTTTTTAAATGCAGTCATAACCTCATCTTTTTGTGCGGCTGTTAACTTGCCGTGTAATAATGCAACATTATAATCTCTGAAGTCTTTTTGTGATATTTCATTGCAATATTGAATGACCGATTTTAAATCGTCACTCTCTTCAATCGCAGGGCAGACAATATAGGCTTGATGTTTGAGTTCGAGTTGCTTTTTTATAAATCCGAAAGCACGTTGACGTAATTTCCCTGTTACGGCAAAGGTTTCAATTGCAAGTCGGTTTTTCGGCAATTCGTCAAGTATTGTAATATCCAAATCCCCATATAAAACAAGACCCAAAGTGCGGGGTATAGGCGTTGCAGACATTACCAATCTATGAGGAGCTTGACCTTTTTCAATCAATGCCGTTCTTTGGGCAACACCGAATCGGTGTTGCTCGTCCATTATTACAAGACCTAAATTTTTATATTCAACAGATTTTTGGAATAATGCGTGAGTACCGATTATAACATCATACTCACCTTTTTCTATTGCCTTTTTACATTCATTTTTTTCTTTTACTGATAACGCTCCTGTTAAAAGACATATCCTTAATTTATCACCTAAAAATTCTTTTACAGTATTATAATGCTGAACAGCTAAAATTTCAGTTGGCGCCATAAACGCAACTTGACAGTTATTTTTCACCGCAAAATACATAGCATAAGCGGCAACAGCTGTCTTACCGCTGCCCACATCGCCTTGTAATAATCTGTTCATAGGCACATCACAGCATAAATCTTCTGAAATCTCTTTGATAGCCTTTTTCTGTGCATTGGTTAATTCAAAAGGGAAGAGTTCGGGGAAATCTGTTTTTTGCATTATATATTCTGTTTTTTCACCATTGCTGTATTTAATAAACTGCATACCCAATTGCAACATTAACAATTCGTCAAAAGCAAGTCTTTTTCTTGCCATTTCCAAACTGTCATAACTGATAGGGAAATGAACATTTCTTAAAGCCGTGAGTAAATCGCAAAGACTGTATTTCTCCAATATATCCAAAGGCATATAGTCAATCAGTTCATTTTCGGCAATAGTTAAACACTCATTGACATTAGTTTGTAACATAGCAGAGGTTAAACCGCTTGTGAGCGGATAGACAGGCTGAATAAGATTTTGCGAAGTTACGGGTATAATATGAGAAATACTTAACTGAAATTTATCATAATATTGTGAAAGTTTGCCATATGCGTAATATTCTTCACCTTCAGTTAAAGTCTCAAAGAGATATTTATTCCCGAAAATGCTAATCTCAAAAGACACTTCTCCGTCGGTGCATAAAGCTTTGAAAATCTCTGTTCTGGCTGTAATAATAGTTCTCAATTTACGAATAATCTTTGTTTTAATGCAATTATTTTCATCTAAAACACCGTCGCAAATTTGAACGGTATGGGAAAAATCCGTATAACTTCTGGGAATATGATATAATAAATCATAAGGTGTTGTTATATTTAATTTTCTTAATAGTTTTTCACGTTTCACCCCGACACCATTTAGAATGTCAATGGGGCTGAAGAGTTTATTCATTTAATAACCTCGTATATAATCCGGTACTTCACCGACAACTACTGTTTCCGCAAGGATATATTCAACGGTAACTTGAGAATAGTCTTTATATGCAGGCATAAGCATAGTTGTATCTGCTGTAATTACAAGTGTAAGATTATGTTTAACTTGATTTATGCCGACACTCTCAAAACCGCTTTTAACTTCAGCTTTTATATCCGACAAAGGTAAAATCTTCAATTTTATATTAAACCCTTTGCCGGCAAGAGTATAAATTCCTGTCATATTTCCCACGGGAAATTTAAAAGTCGTTTTTTCACTGTCTGTGAAGTTTTTATTTATCTGTCTTATAATCTCATTTTCAATGGCATTGATTTTAACAGTATTTGTCTGAATAGATTTTACATTACTGTTTTCGTCTGTGGAAATGGTAACAAAATCGTTATGTAAATCATCTTGTTTAAGCATAACCTCGTCTATACTTGAGGTAATTATTCTGACAACTTCCTGTTTTCCGTTTGTTTGACATATATTTTTTATATAAGGTTCGATATGTTTATTTTCAAATTGCATAAACAGGACAAGCGTAAGAACGACAATCATAGTAACGCAAAAAGCGGTTAAAAAAGTATTTGCTTTACTGTAATTTCGTTTCATAATAAAAAATCCTGTTCGGAAAATTTAAAAAGATATGTAAAAAGGGGTTGCATATATGCGGCAACCCCCATTTTGCATATGCAGTGGTTACTATTTTAAATAATAACTATGTCGTTTTCAGTTACAACCGCAACCGCAGTTGCAATTGTTAGTTTCGGCATCAGCCGGAAGCGTTTGGGGTGCAAACTCGTCAGTCGGGAAAGAGAGTTTATCAAAAGCTTTGCAAGGATTCTCGCTGATATTATGACATTCTTTTGTGGGGATAGTATATTCATAAGTTGCCGCAAGAACCGTAACGGGACGTGAAAGCTCTATAACAGAGAACAATCCCAAAGTCAGATAAACCATTTTTGTGTTGGGGTTTGGCATTTCCACTCCCTCTGCACCTTGATTGCCTAAAGGCATTGGTTGTTGACCGCAAGGAGGAGGGGGGGGAGGGTTATGGTCGCAACCGCAACCGTGGTGATGGTGGTGGTGATGTCCCCAGAAATAATTACCGATTTTTGCTTCTAAAACAACAGGTTTAGCAACCTGAACGGTAGCAGTCGGAAGTTTAATATCCTCACCGGCTGTGCAGGAATCAAAGTTTATGCTGTTATACTCCTCGGCAGTTGAAAAAGACGTTGTGCTTATATCGGACCCATAGAGTACGCAATTTTTATTTGCCGCCGCAGTTCCGTAGAGTTTAACGGGTTGAGAAGTCATTTTCTCATAAACACAGAGTTCAACTCTGAAAGTATAAGTAATATCAACAGAATAGAAACCTCTGTTGAAATTAAGGGGTTCAATGTCGATTGAAACATTTTCCACCCAAACATTTTTGCATTTCACCATTGTATATTGACAAGGTAAAACACCGCAGTCAAGAGTAACAGGCAAGTCAGCCAGACAATCTTTATCCGAGCAACTGTCAAATACCCTTTCAGCTTTAATCGGCACGATTTCCTGTGCACGATTTTCAAACATTTCGTTATAAGCCATTACTATTCCTCCTCGGGCTGTGCCCGCCTGAATTTCGCGATTTACTAAAAATACACGATTATAAATGTAACATTAACCGCTGTATCGGTTTTTGATTTATATTACATTATATTTAAAAAGGAGGAATATGTGACTGAAATTTAAGAATTTTTATCTATTTGCTTAAAAACTTTGCAATTACCTATCTTTTTTCTTCTCTCGTCAAGAACAGATAATACATCTGAAAAGGGTAGATTTTTCTCAACACACAATACCATTATATGATAGAACAAGTCGGATATTTCATTTTTTAATTCGTCGTTATTGTCGTTTTTTGCCGCAATAACCATTTCCGTACACTCTTCGCCACATTTTTTCAAGATTTTATCTTGACCTTGTTCAAAAAGATAGCAGGTATAAAGACGTTTTTCATTCTCGTCAATAGTCTTTCCTGTTTCGGTAAAATATTTTTTCCTGTCGGCAACGACTGCTTCTAATTCCAATAGTGTGTTTTTTTGGTTATAATAATTGAGTACCGAGTAATACAAATATTTTGCGGCAGTACCGATTTCAACTTTAAGTTCAGCAGCTGATTTTTTTATCTCTTTAATAAGTTCAACATCTTCATCGGTAAAATAAGAAAGAAATTCTTTATTTTCAAAATATCTTATCATATGCGGCATTGAAAGACAACTGTTTGTACATATTATTTTTTTCTCTTTAGGAATATTTTCGCAATTCATAACCATATAAATCACGTTTTTTACGAAACGATATTGTCCTAACGGGTATGTTGCCCTTCTTGAAATACCACGAGCATCCTCATAGATATAATAAGGTTTGTCATTTCCGACAATGGATATTGTTTTTGAAACACCCCATATAAGGCGGCAGAAAATTTGGTCTTCCATTGAGCGTAAAACAGGAAATTCAAAATGATTTTCGGAAATAAGCTGACGTTTTATCGGTCTGCCGACTATAAAAGCATTTCCTCGTAAACGGTCTGAAATTCGTGTTGCTGTTCCAAGGTCAATATTTAAGAGGTCTTCTTTATGTTCTTGAAAAAAAGTTATACCCACACCTCTTGTTGCGGCAAAAAAAGGCATAACAACCATATCCACTTTGCCCTTATCAACTACATAGGCGAATTTCTCAAAGTAATACGGTGCTAATTTATCGTCACTATCAATAAAAAGCACATATTCACCTCTGGCATATTGCAAACCTATATTTCTCGGCGTACTTGCAGTTCCCGAGTTTTCGTCTGTTCCGAAAAACCAAAAATTTTTAATATCGGAGTAATTCTGTAAAACAGAGAAAGTACCATCTGTTGAACAATCGTCAACAACAATAACCTCAAAATCGTCTTTACTGAAGTTTCTTTGAGCCGCAATAGAATTTAAACATTCGAGGATTTTCTTTTCACGGTTGAAAACGGGGATAATAACAGATAAAAGCATTTTATATTACCTTTCTGAAAAAACAAGAATATTCTCCTGTATGACAAGCATTTCCTGTTTGTTTAACATTTACTAATAATGTGTCGTTGTCGCAATCGGCATAGATTGAAATAACTTTTTGCAAGTGACCGCTTGTTGCACCTTTATTCCAGAGTTCCTGTCGGGAACGTGACCAAAACCAAGTGTAACCTGTATCTAAAGTTTTTTGTAAACTCTCCTTATTCATATATGCCAACATCAATACTGTTTTGGTGTTTTCTTCAAACACAATCGCCGGGATTAATTCACTTTTCTCAAAATATTTATCTAACAAGAATATTATTTCCTTTCAAATAGGATTTAACCTCAGAAATTGTCAGTTCTTTAAAATGAAAAAGGCTTGCACCTAATCCCGCCGAGGCATTTGTTTTTGTGAAAACATCGTAAAAATCTTCGATTTTTCCAAGTCCTCCGCTTGCAATAACAGGAATATTCGTAACAGAACAAACAGCATTTAACATTTCAATATCAAACCCCTGACGAACACCGTCAGTATCAATAGAGTTTAAGCATATCTCTCCTGCACCTAATGCCGTAATTTGTTTTACCCAGTCTATAAGGTCTAAGCCTGTATCAACTCTTCCGCCGTTGATATATACATTAAATTTTCCGTTTTGACGTTTAGCGTCAATCCCCACAACAACACATTGTGAACCGAAAATATCCGCCGCCTCTTTAACAAGAGAGGGATTTTTTACTGCTTGAGAATTTACGGAAACTTTATCGGCACCGGCACGAAGAATATCTTTAAAATCTTCAACGGTTGAGACTCCGCCGCCGACACAAAGCGGAATAAATACTTTTTTTGCAACATTACGCACAACGTCAAGCATTACTCCTCTACCCTCATATGACGCGGTAATATCATAGAAAACAAGTTCGTCGGCACCCTGTTTATTATATTCTTTTGCAAGCTCAACAGGGTCGCCTATATCTTTAACGCCCTCAAAATTTACACCCTTTACTACTTTGCCGTTTCTGACATCAAGACAGGGGATAATGCGTTTAGCAAGCATATTTCAAAGCCTCCGCTAAATTCAAACTGCCGTTATAAATAGATTTACCGCAAATAACACCATATAATCCCTTGCAGGCAATAATATCGTTAATATCTTTAACACCGCCGCTTGCAATAATATTACAACTTACGGCTTTGGATATTTTATCAAGATGTTCTAAATTCAAACCCTCAAGAGTACCGTCTTTGGAAATGTCAGTATAAATAATATATTTTACACCTAATTGTTCCATTTCTTTTGCAAGGTCAATATAGTTTATATCTGATTTTTCAAGCCAACCCGATGCTCTTACCGTTTCGTGTTTAGCGTCAATACCCACGGCTATTTTTTCACCGTAAGCTTTAACAGCTTCAACAACAAGTTGTTTGTTACTCAAAGCAACAGACCCTAAAATTACACGAGATATACCGTTACTCAGATAATATTCTATTGTGTTCATAGTACGGATACCGCCGCCTACTTCAACTTTAAGATTGGTGTTTTTTGCAATATCAATAAAAATTTCATCGTTAATCGGTTCACCGTTCTTTGCACCGTCAAGGTCAACGGTATGTATCCACTCTGCTCCTGTTTGTTCAAAACTTTTTGCAGTAGTAAGATAGTTTTCCGCAACTTGTTGGGCAGTATAGAATTTACCCTTATACAGACGAACGCATTTACCGTCTTTAATATCTATAGCCGGCAATATAATCATTTTAATTTCCTCAAATTTCAATAAATTTTCTTAAAATATTCAGACCGACTTCACCTGATTTTTCAGGATGAAATTGGCAGCCTATTACATTATCTTTTTGTACCATAGCCGGGATTTTTTTACCGTATTCACAGTAATAAGAGATATATTTATCTTCACAAACAGCTTGATATGAGTGAACAAAATAGACGTATTTGTCTTTAATATCCCACTTACTTTCAGCTAAAGGTTTTAACTCATTCCAGCCCATATGGGGAATAATTAAAGGAACATCTATTTTTTCAACCTTACCCGGGATTAAATCAAGTCCGTTACACTCCTCAAATTCAAAGCCCTTTGTAAAAAGCAACTGCATACCCAAACAAATACCCAAAAGCGGCTTTTTAAGTGTTTCTTCTTTGATAACTTCAATAAGTCCGCTTTCCTCAAGTTTTTTCATTGCCCAAGGAAATGCACCTACTCCGGGTAAAATAAGCTTGTCCGCATTTATAATATCTTGCGGATTGTCGGTGAGTTTACAATCCGCACCTAAAAAATCCAAAGCATTTTTAACGCTGAAAATATTTCCCGCACCGTAATCAATTATCGCTGTCATATTATTTCCTTACTATCTCAACAATACCTTTTGTAGAGTTAGATTGTCCTTTTTCTGTTACTGCCTCTTTCAGTGCATATGCAAAAGCTTTAAAGAGAGCTTCTGTTTTATGGTGAGAATTTTTACCGTAGAGAGCGTTTAAATGCAGAGTAATACCTGCATTAAATGCTAAAGCACGAAAAAATTCCTCTGTTAAAGCAGTATCATATTCTCCGATTTTCTCGTCTGAAAAATCAGCATTAAAAACGAGAAACGGTCTGTTAGATATATCCATTGAACAACTTGCCAAACTCTCGTCCATAGGTATTGTAAAGTTACCATATCTTTTAATATTCGCCTTATTGCCCAAAGCCATTGCAATAGCTTGACCTAAAACTATTCCCGTATCCTCAACGGTATGGTGAGCATCAACAAATAAATCCCCTACAACATTGATTTTAACGGAAATACCGCTGTGAACTGCAAAAGCCGTCAACATATGGTCAAAAAAACCTATGCCTGTTTCAATTTCATATGTGCCTTTACCATCAAAGTATAATTCTGTTTTAATATCGGTTTCTTTAGTTTTTCGTGTTATTTGAGCTGTTCGCATTATTAAACCTCTTTAATGTTCCAATTAATACATTATTTTCCGACTCTGTACCCGAAGTAATACGCAAAGTATTACCGAAACAGCGAACGGCAATAGAATTTTCAAGGAGAAATTTATATATATCTTCTGCTTTTTCTGTTTCAAAATATACAAAATTAGTTGTGCTGTTTAATACTTTAAACCCTAACTCGGCTATGTCACCGACTAACTTATTTTTTAAAGAAAAATATTCAAAGTTTTTGAGATATTCTTTATCAGAATAGATAATCTCAACAATTTTCTGTGATATTGCATTGGTGTTATATGGTGCTTTTATTGCTTTTAATGCGGTAATTATTTCAATATTCGCAACAGCAAACCCCATTCTTATCCCCGCTAATCCGAAAGCTTTTGAGGCAGTTCTCAAGATAACAACATTAGGGAAAAGCTCTTCAATTAATGATTGATTCCAGAAATCCATATATGCCTCATCAAGGATTATAAGGGTTTCAGGTAAAGCATTTATTATGTTTCTTACATCGGTTTTATTAAGTCCCATTGAAGTAGGGTTACAGGGATTGGAGAACATCAACATTTTAACATCTTGTTCTTGACAAAAAGCTATCAGTTTTTCCGGGTCAATAATAAAATCTTCAAGCGTTTTATTGTTTACTTGTGTTTTTCTCTCTTTTTGAAAAATAACAAATTCTTTGTTATATAATTCCGCATAAATACGATACATAGAAAAATCATCAGAAAGCACACAAATTTTACCCTCTGTCAAAACAGAAACAATATAACCTATCAACTCGTCCGAACCATTACCTGCAACTACATTTTCGGGTTTTATATTATAATAATCCGCAAAAGCTTTAACTGCTTTTGTCGCATATGGGTCGGAATAGCGGTTAAAATCTATCTCCGATATTTCCGCAATAATTTTCTCTTTAAGATATTCAGGTAAATTATAAGGACTTTCATTAGCATCCAGTCGTATTTCATAATCACCTGTAATAGGTTCATAAGGAATTAATTTCTTTACCCTCTCAGGTAATGCATATTTTTTCATATTTCTATTCTTTCTTGTAGTTCACCTCTCTCGAAGGTCCCTACTTATTGTAAAACTCTGCAACTCTCCGACTTGACTCATTTTCTCTATTCTTTCCTGTAGTTTACACTTTGTAAAACTCGGCAACTCTCCGATTTTATTGACTTGCTTTTTATACCAATTACTAATTACTCATTTCTAATTTCTAATTGCGGTAGCATTTCTAATTGCGATAGCCCCTGCGTGTGCTGTTAATTGTTCACGGTTTGCAATAAGGATTATATCGTCGGAAACTTCTTTTAAAGCCTGTTCGGTGTAATATATATAGCTTGAACGTTTATAAAAAGATGCAACACCTAAAGGTGAGAAAAATCTTGCAGTACCACTTGTGGGGAGAACGTGATTAGGACCTGCATAATAATCTCCCAAGGGTTCGCTTGAATAGTTCCCTAAAAATACAGAACCTGCATTATTAAGTCTACCGATATATTCAAGGGGATTTTCAAGAAATACTTCCAAATGTTCAGGTGCAATTTCCTCTGAAATCTCTATAGCGGTGTTAATATTATCACAAATAATTATTGCACCGTAATTGTTTATTGATTGTTCTATAATATCTTTTCGTGAAAGTTTAGCAGTTTGTTCCTCTAATTCTTTTTCAACAAGAGGTACAAGGCTTTCGTCAACGGTTATGAGAATAGCAGAGGCAATAGGGTCGTGTTCTGCTTGTGAAAGCATATCAGCGGCGATAAATGTAGGTTTTGCGGTATGGTCTGCAAGTATCAGTATTTCAGAAGGTCCCGCAATCATATCAATATCAACAATACCGAAAAGGAGTTTTTTAGCAGTTGCAACAAAAATATTTCCCGGACCTACTATTTTATCTACTCGGGGAACGGTTTCCGTGCCATATGCCAATGCCGCAACGGCTTGAGCTCCGCCCATAAGAAAAATCCTGTCAACACCGCAAAGAGCCGCCGCAACAAGTATATCTTTATTAGGTGTACCGTCTTTTAAAGGCGGTGTTACCATTATCAATTCTTTAACACCGGCTATCTTTGCCGGAATTACATTCATTAAAACACTTGAGGGGTATGCCGCTTTACCGCCGGGAACATATACCCCCACACGTTCAAGTCCTCTGACTTTTTGCCCTAAGATAACACCGTTATCTTTTGTAACACAAAAACCATTATCAATTTGATTGCCGTGAAAATTGGTTATATTCTCAATGGCATTTAAAAGAGCCTCAACAAAATCTGTATCTGCTTCGGTTAAAGCATTCTGTATTACTTCTTGGGGTACTTCATAATATTCAGGCAAACTGCCGTCAAATTTTTGTGTATATTCCTTTACTGCCTTATCACCGTTTATGCGAACATTTTCAATAATTTCAGATACAATTTCAGTAACTTCTTTATCCTTTTTTGTATCTCTTTCTCTTAAATTTTTAAGAAAATCTTTTGAATCTTTACTGTATATCTTTTTTATATTCATATATTACACCTCAATCAATAATTATATCATAGTTAAAGTTCTTTGTCAAGAAAATCTACTTCAGAAAGTACTTTTAAAACTTTTTCAATGGGCATATCTTCTCTTTTTGCAATTTCTGCAATATCTTCATACTCAAATTTTGATTTTTTTACACCATATCCTTGACCTGTTTTGATATGAATATCACCTAAAGGAATGGAAACAGATTTTATTTCACGATTTAATATATATCGCTTGCAATCATATTCTCTTATACCGAAAGTTGAGGTATGTCTGAACAACAATTTAATCATTTCCTCTTTTTGTGCATTTTTACATATACAAGAGAGTTTAACAGCGGAACGGTTCTTTTTCATATATATAGGTGTTGTAAATACATCCAAAGCACCTTGCTCAAAAAGTAACTCAACAGCAAAAGAGATATGTTCGGGTGTCATATCATCAATGTTACAAACCAATTCGGTAATATTATCTGTTATATCAGCAGTTTCTCCTAAAATAGCTCTTACACAATTTGCAGATTCAAAATCTTTAAACCCCATACCGTAACCGACTTTTGAAATACTCATTTGCGGTAAAGGGATAAATTCGGAAACAAAATATTTCAAAAGAGCCGCACCTGTAGGTGTGCATAGTTCGCCTTTAATATCATTACCGTAAACAGGGACACCTTGTAATATCCGAGCGGTTGCCGGAGCGGGTACGGGTAAAATACCGTGGGCACAATGGACTTGTCCGCTGCCGACATTAACAGGTGAGGCAAAAATTTTATCGGGTTTAATCTCATCAAGTAAAGTACATACCCCTACAATATCCGCAATTGCATCTAACTCCCCCACTTCGTGAAAATGGATTTTGTCAACAGTAGTATTATGGACGTAACTCTCTGCCTCTGCTAAGATTTTATACACATTGAGTGCATTATCTCTGACTTCCTGCGAAATATTTAAAAAAGCAATGGAATGTTCTATACTGTGTAAATTATTGTGGGAATGAGAATGATTTTCTGTATGTTTATGAGTATGTTCGTGGGTATGATTATGCTCGTGAGTGTGTTTATGTGTTTGCAGTTGAAAATCTTCTGTTTCTCCTCCGATATTTACGGTGGTATGTGTTCCTGTTATACCGCATTTCATAGATTTTTCGGCAGAAATTTTAACAGATGGAATACCTAAACTGTTTAATCGCCTCAAAGAATAATCGGGGTCGTCACAGAGTTCAAGTAATGCCGACATAAGCATATCTCCGGCAGCTCCCATATTACACTCAAGATACAGTATTTTCATAATTTTTAATCCTTTGGTGATTTATAATGCTTGCAAGATATCCCGCTCCGAAACCGTTATCAATATTAACAACGCAAACACCGCTTGAACAGGAATTAAGCATTGAAAGCAATGCAGAAAGTCCGTTAAATGACGCACCGTATCCCACACTTGTGGGAACACCTATTACAGGACAATCAACAAGTCCGCCTAAAACACTCGCTAAAGCACCTTCCATTCCGGCTATGGCAATAACAACCTGTGCATTAGTAATAATATCTAATTTTGAAAGCAGTCTGTGCAATCCCGCAACGCCAACATCGTAAATTTCAACAACTTCATTGCCTAAAGCTTTAGCGGTTAATACTGCCTCTTTTGCAATGGGAATATCACTCGTTCCGGCAGTCACTACCGCAATTGTCCCATTGCCGTTGACTTTCGGAAACTCTCCGATTATACCGATATGTGCATCTTCATAATAAGTAAGATTAAGTTTAGTTTGAAGATATTCAGCTTTTTCAACGGATAATCTCGTTATCAAAATAAGTGATTGATATTTTTCGAGAAAAGCCTTTGAAACACCCAATATTTGCTCTGCCGTTTTCCCCTCGCCATATATAATCTCGGGTATGCCTTGCCTTAATACACGGTGATAATCGGGTTTTGCATATGATAAATCACCAAAAGGCTCTGTACAAAATCTTGACAAAGCCTCTTGAGGAGATATTTCACCGTTTTTAATTTGTTGCAGAATATCTAATGTTTCTATTTTATTCATAAATCTTAAACAGCAACAGAATTATATTGCTGTATAAATCGTTCTATCTTTTTTTATATAAAACCTTGCGAGGGTCTTTTATAAGCAAAACAACCAACCAAGCAATTAATCCCAAAGCAACAACCGAAAAGCCCAAATAAGCCTCGTTAAGCATTTGAGCGACAGGCGGATTGAAGAATTCAGCACCGACTTCTCTGTATTCAACAAAAGCGTCAACAAACCACATCAATGACGCTCCCCAATACATAAGAGAAAGCATACCTATTTTTTTATTGTCACCGGGAAGATTTTTATACCAAAGGGCAGACGATATAATTGCAGCAAAAACTGTAATTAACAAAGTCATACTGCTTTGTCCTCCTTTGCTTGTTTCTTTTCGAGAACGGAAGAAACAGCAACCATTGCACCCCAAAAAGCAGTAACCAAAACCGCCATAGCAACACCGCTTGTTGCCATTTCGTGTAACATAACGGAAGTGCGTTCTGCATTTTCAGTAGCCGTTAAAAACGGAGCCCAAGGCACAACCTCACCTGACCATATATGTTCAAAGGCAAGTAAAAACGAACCGCCCCATAAAAGATTATTTAACCATTTAAGTTTTTTAGAGAAAGGTATGTGATTTTTTTCGGATATTTTTGCAGTACCCTCTGTAACAACCACTTCACCCTCTGCCTTTTCTTTTTTTGCAACAACTTTTGTTATGATAGTAGTCACAATTGCCTCTGCGGCAGGAACAATAAAACAAGCCATAATTATCTCCTGTTTAATCAGCTCTATTCAAATAAAGAACCGATAATATTTTTCATAATAGTATTTTTTGACACAAAATCCGTACATACTTGAGCATAAGCAACATCCATTTCGTGAACTTCTATGTCATAAGGGTCAGTACTGCCTTTATAATCAGAAACTCTGTCTTCATAATATTCTGTTAATTCCTTATAAAGGTCTAACATATTTGAATATCTTTCAAATAAATTATTATCATTCCAGTCATATTTTGACGATAATTCTTCGTATTTTTCATTTGCCGCTCTGTGAGGGCTGATTCCGTTTGATTTATAAAAGAAAATATTTGAAATAATACCTTTTTCTGAAGAATCCAATGCTTTACCGTAATGAGGTGTTAAATGAATGGGATTAGCTGTTTTACTGTCAACAACATTCATACTAACCAAATCATACATAAAATTAAAATATTCAGTATCGTCAGAGTTGCCCGTCATTTCCTCAAAATTATATTTTTCTTTCAAATAATTTTTTTGTTCTTCGTTTAATTCATTAGTAGGTATAGCATCTTCCCCAAAACGCTCTTTTCGCAAATTTTCTGCTATTGACAGATTATAAAACAATCCGTTTTTTTCAGATAATTTTTCTGTCATACCCATTTCTTCCGGTTCAATTGCAGTTTCAGATAAAATAGCAGAAAAGTCAGCGTTTTCAATGGGATTTTTTAATGTTTCAGCAAAATACAAGTTAATTTGCGGTGATATTGAATTAACAGTCATAAAGCCACTCCTTCAGCAAAATATATTTTTATTGTATTATAATACAGTACACAAGCAATGTCAACAAAAAAATTAATTTTTCAATTCAACTTCTTCGCCTAAAATATCTTTATTTTTCGTTAATAAGTCTGAGATATTATCTCGGATATATTCTTCAACCTGCAAAGGTGCAACACCTGTAAAATTTTCGGGTTTAAGGATTTCGTTTAAATCTTCTTGAGTAAGGTTAAAGTCTGGGTCGGCTAAAATTAAATCACAGAGATTATTATCCAATCCCTTTACCTTAACATTTTCTCCGGCAAGCATTGAATATTCACGGATTTTTTCGTGGAAAGTCTGACGACTGCCGCCTTTTTTTACGGCTTTCATCATAATGTTTTCTGTAGCCATAAAGGGCAATTCAGTCATTACACGGCGTTCGATTATTTTCGGATATACAACGAGATTTTGCGTTACATTTATAAATATATCCAGTAAACCATCTGTTGCCAAAAAAGCCTCCGCAACAGATATACGTTTATTTGCACTATCGTCAAGCGTTCTTTCAAACCATTGTGTTGCAGATGTAAACATAGGATTTAAACAGTCAATCATAATATATCTTGCAAGACTGCAAATTCTCTCACAACGCATAGGGTTACGTTTATATGCCATTGCAGATGACCCTATTTGATTTTTCTCAAAAGGCTCTTCCATTTCTTTGAAACTTTGAAGAATACGCATATCATTTGCGAATTTGCTTGCAGACATTGCAACTCCGGCTAAAAGCGAAAGTATCTGTGCATCTATCTTTCTTGAATAAGTTTGTCCGGAAACAGGGACAACATTATTTTCGTCAAAGCCCATTTCCTTGGAAATAAGACGTTCTAATTCTTTGATTTTTTCAGTATCACCTTCGAATAATTCATAGAAAGAAGCTTGAGTGCCTGTTGTGCCTTTGCATCCAAAAAACGGAAGATTGCTGTTGTAAGTTTCTATGCTTTTATAATCCATTAGTAACTCATTTATCCATAAAGTTGCACGTTTACCAACCGTAGTAAGTTGTGCAGGCTGGAGGTGAGTATATGCAAGACAGGGTAAGTCTTTGTATTTTAACGCAAAAGATGTAAGGTTATTAATTACATTTAAAAGCTTTCTTGAAATAACTTTTAATGCGTCACGCATTATAATTATATCGGTATTATCACCGACATAGCAAGAGGTTGCTCCCAAATGGATAATCCCCTCCGCTTTAGGGCAAACCTTACCATATGCGTAAACGTGTGACATAACATCGTGACGAACTTTTTTTTCTTGTTCTTTTGCAACGTCATAGTTTATGTTGTTAATATTCGCCTCTAACTCGTCTACTTGCTCTTGAGTAACAGGCAGACCCAATTGCATTTCGGCTCTTGCCAAAGCAACCCATAATTTACGCCAAGTGGTGAATTTTTTATCGCTTGAGAAAATGTATTGCATTTCCTTTGAGGCATATCTATCTGAAAAAGGACTTGTATAATTGTCTGTCATATTCTTTTCCTTAAAAATAAAAAAAGCTAAAAGCAACTTTTACTATAGCAATTTTATCGTTTTTTTGTTTTTATGTAATGGTGATTTTATAGATTGTTGTACTTGAAAGCATTTGTGACTACAATAACACTCCTGTACCTTTTTGCACCTGCACAACTTATAAACATTTTAGACCGTTGTACCCCAGTTTGTACCCACTGCACCTCTACAGCCTTACAAAACCTACATCCTCTTGCACCACTTGCAACCAAAATTACACCCACCCGGAAAGAGAGGGATTCGAACCCTCGATTGGGTATTAGCCAATACACGATTTCCAGTCGTGCGCCTTAGACCAGCTCAGCCATCTTTCCATTTATATATTGTTGTATCATAGAGTAGAGAATTGTGCGGTTGGTGATTGTCGATTGCGAGAAGTATTATATCAAGACTAAAAACCTTTGTCAAGCATTTTTTGAGCAAAAATTAATAAATTTTCTTTTTTATTTTCTATTTCTTCTTCGATTACAGCATTTAACAGAAAATTGAGCATTTCTGATATTTTTTTACCTTTAAAACCTAATGGCTTTAGGTCGTTGCCGTTGATTTTTAAATGGGAAATACGATAGGCAGCATCGGATTTTAAGATTTTTGAAACTTTATAGGTAGTTTGTTCACATTTTTCGAAAACATAACTTGCAAGGGGACTTTTTGCTGCAGTATCAGCAACTTTTATATCAAGCAACAGAAAAAAGTTCTCTTCTCCTATTATGGAGATAAGACGTTTAATTATACGAGGGTCATTTAGATTTTGATTGTTGTGGTCGTGATAGCGAATTAAAGTTGTTACGGTTTTTATGGTTTTGTTGTCATATTTAAGACGTTTGAGAATTATTCTTGCGAGGTCGGCGGATTTTTCTGCGTGACCGAAAAAATGCCGTGAACCGAATTTATCTGTAGTATATACATATGGTTTGGCAATATCGTGAAGAAACATTGTAAGACGAACAACAAGACTTTTAGGACTGTAAGTAACTGTTCTTGCAATATGTTCCCAAACATCATAAAGGTGATAATCTGTTTTTTGGTCAAAACCTACAGAGGGCATAATCTCGGGAATAATAACCCCTATGATACTATAATATTCCATTAAAACAGAGAAAATATTACTGCCCAATAACATTTTATTCAATTCAGTATGCAAACGTTCAACGGTTATATTTTTTAAATTTTCTTTCATTTGAAAACAAGCACGTTTTGTTTTTTCTTCTATAGAAAAATTTAAAACAGAAGAGAAACGTAATGCACGAAAAATTCGCAAAGCATCCTCTTCAAAGCGTTTAACAGGATTTCCGACACAACGTATAATCTTATTTTCAATATCCCTTTGTCCGTTAAAAGGGTCGATTAATTCGCCGTCGCCGTAAGCGATAGCATTAACCGTAAAATCTCTTCGTGAAAGGTCGTCGGCAATATTTGAAACAAACACAACGCTTTCGGGGTGACGATTATCAGTATATTTGCCGTCAAGACGATATGTAGTTATTTCAATATTATGTTTTTCAATAATAACCGCAACAGTACCGTGTTTAATACCTATATCAACAGTTTGAAAATCGTTGAATATCTCCTTTACCTGTAAAGGAAGTGCGTTGGTTGTAATATCATAGTCGTTTGGGGTTTTTCCCATAATTAAATCCCTGACACAGCCTCCAACAAGAAAGGCTTCATATCCGGAATTTTTCAGTATATTAAGGGCTTTTTCTATATACCTCGGAATTTCTTTAAACATCTTTATAACCTAAAATTTTCAGTAATATGCGGTTTAGTAAATCTCATTGAAATAATTCAATGTCAACGCTCTGCTGTGATAGTCATTCCGTTCTATATTCATAAAACGGAATGACTATTTATTATTTTTTCAGATAACTTGAATTAACTTTCAGAAGGAGGGAGCATTTCAACAGGTAAAGAGTCAAAATCTCCTAACAGATAATTTATAAGTGCACTAAGGTCTGACGAGTTTATTGCAGATTCGGTAATATCACAATCGGAATTAGCTAAAGAGGCTTTTGGTAACATCATTTTTGATGAGAGATATTTTGCTAAAGTAACAACATCGGTTAATGTTCCCACTCGTCCGTCAAGGTCAACATCTCCGCAAAGAACAGGTAATTGCTCTCCTGTAGTAGTGGTTGTTGTTTCAGTTCCCTCATCGGGGTCTTTTCCGAATTCATAGTTTTTCCAATCAGGCAATTCGTCAAGAGTAATGCAATAGTCTGAATTATATAACTCGGTAAGAGTTTCGGGGTCATTCATAACTGTTAAGAAAGGAGCGTCAGCTGATTCATACCAAGGGCAGAAATATAACCAATAAGCTTTTTCTTCTGTCAAATTTGCCAAAGACGGAACAGTATCATTCTCTGCCATTGCAATCATTTTTTGACCGAAAGCTTTTACTAAATCATAGTAAGTTGCGGAGATAGCACTTTCATTGGGTGCGTCACCTACCCAGTCACCATTTGTGTCAATAGCATTATATTTGTCAAAAGCTACTAAATCAACATATTCGTCACCGGGATACCATAAATCGTTATCAGCCTGTGCATATCCGTTCCATTCCCAAATAAGGTTATCTAAACCTTTTTCTTTAACGAGATAATCATAGGTGTATTTCCAGATATTTGTGAATACTTCTGCACCCTCGCCGCTCCACCAGAACCAACCACCTTGAGCTTCGTGGAGAGGTCTCCAGATTAAAGGTACACCGGCATCTTCTAACTTTTGTATACCGCCTGCGGCTTTATCAAGAGCAATTCTGTAAAATTCATACTCTTTTGTTCCCTCAACATAAACATTTGCGGCAACAAAATCGGAAACATCATTTTTATAGGTATAATTTTCCCAATCAACAACATCACCGATAGTATAATTAGCAAAATCATTGGGAACGGTAAGATGCCAAGATGCAGTAACTATACCGCCTTTCTCATTAGCCCAATCAATCATACGGTCAACAGTACCGTCATCATATCCGAAATTATACATTTCATCGGTATTAGCACCTGCACATACATTTGAATAATTTAAGAAGTCAAAAGCACGAATAGCAGGAGATTTTCCTGTTGTTTCTTTAATCCATTCAAATTCCCATTCAAAATCGTGAGGACCCCAGTTATAAATTTCCTGTTGTCCCGAAAGGGTATGTTTGGTATAAATACTTGCAAGATAATTCATAAGACCCTGTGTTTCCGCTGTGGGAGTAGGATTTGAGAGTAAGGGACTGCCTGTAACATCGGGAAGAACTGCCGGAGCAACACGCACATAGTCAACGGCAAACCAAGTCCAAGCGGCAGAAATAGTAATAATATTGTCGCCGGCATTGAGTTTTGCACTTGTGCTTACTTCTGTATAGTCTGCTACACCGGGAGTAGTGGAGAGATTTCCCACGGGTGTACCGTTAACGTTGAGGGTAAATTGTTTACTGTCACCGCCTGAACCCAAACAGCTTATAAATATGTCATAAATTCCTGCCTCCTCTACAGGAACGGTAACACTGACAGTTTGATTCAAGTCTTTTATCATATACCCTATTGCACCTGTTGAATCGGTATGGAGTGTAGGGGAATTCAATGCAACACCGTCTTCAAATTCATATCTTGTATCTGCGTCACCCGAAGATGGAAAAACAGCCAAGCTGAATAACATTGATGTCGCAATGAGTGTTGAGAGCAGTCTTTTCAGTTTCTTCATAAAAATACCTCTTTTTTTATTTTAGCTAAGATTTTTTCATAGAAAATTGCAGTCCAAAATCTTAACATTTTTTTGGAGTTTATTGGCATATGCGATAGTTTGCCCTGTGCCTGAATTGTAGTTTTTTACCACGGCAATTAAATGAGTGCTGTGGTCTACCATATAAAAATTACGTCTTTTATATGAATCTTTTGCATATTGAGGGGACACCACAATAACGCTGTCACATTTACTTAAAACATAATTATAACAGCAAGCCCATTCCCCTTTGAAATCCTCGCCGTGGGTTGCAAAAGGACGAATAGCAAAAAGTTGCAAAGGATGAGATTTTTTTAATTCTATTATATATTCCGCCGCAAGCAAGTCAATACCCCTTGCCATTCCCGACAGAAATTTATTACAACCTGCATTAATACTCTCTATAATCTCTTTTTGTAATATAGATTGAATTTTCAGAGTGTTTTGCATTGTCATATTTAATTTTTCCGGTCTGTGTCCGGAAAAACAAGTTGTTAATTCCATATATAAGTATTAATTCTCAATTGCGGCGAAAGCAATGTTTATATCATTTACTATTTTTTCGTCTATGAAGCCTTTTTGTGACATACTGTATAGGATAGGCATAGTTTCTTCGTGTGAGCGTTCGTCGTGATAAGGGCGAGGCTCGCTGACAGCTTGATATATATCTATACAAGCCATAAGACGGGAATTAAAATCCAGTTCGTCTGCTTTTTTGCCAAAAGGATAGCCTGTGCCGTCTAATTTCTCGTGGTGGTTTGCTGCCCAATTTTTAACATCATCAAAACCCTCTAAGTCGTTAAGCATATAATAAGTAAGTCTGACGTGATTTTTAATCTGTTCAAATTCATTGTCTGTAAGAGAACCGGGTTTTTCCAATACGGCAGAAGAAACACCTAATTTGCCCAAATCGTGGAGTGCTGCAGCAAGATAGAGCCTTGCCGCCGTGTTTTCATCATAATGATAAAAATCTGACATTACAAGTGCTTTTTTCGCAATACCACTACTGTGACGTGCGGTAAATGCCGATTTAGCATCAATAATCTTAATCATAAACTTAGCAATACCGACACTTTCGTTGTCGGATATTGTCCAAGGCGGAATATATTTCAACCAAGCGGTGTCAATATTTTCGTCTTTAAGCTCCATATGATATTTATACAAAATTTTTCCGAAAATTTCTCTTGCCTGAAGAGAATAGCTTTGATTATAGTCTATTTCGGAAATTCCCTGTGAAAAATTATATTCAACGTCTAATCTGTCGGCAAGACCTATCAATTCGGCTTTAAACGGATATTCTCCTGTTTTCTTGCCGAAAAGCCCTCTGCCGTCCGCATATTCGTGATGATAGAGAATAAACCCGTCAACACTGCTTTTAAAGGGTAAAAGCTTGATATTTTTCTGCCCTATAACACAATGACCTTTTTCATCATTTCCCCGCAAAGAAAGCCATTCCGTCAAAGCACTATCGTGAAGCAGAGCACAAGTTGTAAAAGCTGTAAGGTCATCATCGCTCAAACCCATTTCACGACCCATAAGACCACAGAGAACAGCAACACGTTTACCGTGATTAAGCGTAGCCCCCGTGACATCTTTTTCAACTAAATCTATGCCCTTTGATATTGTCTTTAATAATAAATCAGCACGCATAATATATTAATCCCTCTGATATGGTAAATCTCGTCAACTAACGCTGTTGCACATCCGAAAATTGGAAGCGATAAAAAATATTGTTTTGAATTA
>JAISIJ010000117.1 GCA_031262245.1 Oscillospiraceae bacterium
AAAAACGAAAACCCTTGATAAATTATTTTCTGCCATAAATTTTGCTATTTCTCAAATAAAATTATCTTTCATTCAAAACTGGTTCGTTCATTGTGGTTATGGTATATAATATTATTCAAGGTGCTATATAGTGAGGGGTAAAAAAATATTTTTTCTAAAAATCTAAAAAGGCACTGTTCAAAAGCCATTTTTCACGCCTTAGTAATAGAAAGGAATATTTCAGAAGTTATGAAAATCACACGCAGGAATTAAATGGATTGTGAAAATTTGATGAAACTTTTTAAAAATACCCCAACAAAACGCCCTAAAAATCTTATTTAGTAGAAGAGCAAAAATATTTTCAGTATCCCGAAAAAAAGACTGTTCAAAACGGCTTGAAAAACACGTTATGTAGTAAGGCAAAATATTTTTCCGAAAATACCCTGCCAAAACGCTTTTTAAAACACGTTATATGGGAGCATAATATGTAACGATACTTTTTAGATAGGCTTAAAAACGGCTTTAAATCTGGGTTTATGCAACAGTCGTAATTACTAACCCCGAGCGTTGAGACTTTGAAACATTTTTTACGGGAGTAGTCGGCGTGACTGCTCCTATAAAATTGTAGATTATTTCGATTTTGCGAGTTTTAGTTTCTTTGTCGGTTTCAAAAATATTAATCCTGTTGATAAATTCGTGAAGTACTTCGTAATTTAATTCTGTAATTTCGGTATATTTACCGACAATTTTAATAAATTTCTTGATGTCCTGTTTTGCTTTTTCAAAGTCAGATTTAGCTGTTTCGTAGGCTGTAATTATATCTTTTAACTTTGTTTTTTCGGTCTCAAAATCGGCGGTTAGAGTAGAAAATTGTTCGTCAGAGAACATATCGTAACGATACTTTCCAAATTCCAAAAATAAACAAACCAATACGGCAGATAATAAGTACACTAAAAAGCAGTTCTCTGAACAAGAGGACTGCTTTTTTATATCTAATCTTTCACATATCTGCAAACCTATTTTATGTAAAATTCGGATTGCGTTTTATTAGTGTAGCAATCTATTACATAAGCGTATAAATCCTATACATTTGCATTTTTTCCATTGACATATACGAAATTTAGGGCTATAATGTTATACATAACAACTCAAAAGGTTTAAAGGATATACCAATACGTCAAAATACGTTACAAAATTCCTTTAAACAAAAGTCAAGAACTAATTTATTTAATATAAGAAAAAAAGTTCATTACTGAATGTAACAATCCATTACATAGGTGTATAAATTTAATACATTTGAAAAAAACTATTGACAAAGGCTTTGTTTTTTGTTATAATAACATTACAGAACAATTAAAATTCATTAAGAGGTGTGCTGAAATGTCAAATTGCATTACAAATTCAATAGGAGCAAACATAAAAATGTTTCGGGAGGAACGAAATATGAGCCAATTACAATTAGCAGAAGCAGTAAATGTTCAAAGACCGTCTTTATCAAACTGGGAAAACGGAAAAAGCGACCCGTCAGCACAGCAACTTTTAGGGTTGTCGAAAGCTTTAGATGTATCAGTTGATTCATTGCTTGGAAATACTCGAAACCCTAAACAGGCAGTTATCGTGGATACGTCAATTTTAATGAAAAGACCGATGATAATAGACGAACTTGTTGCAACATTCGATGAAGTTATTGTTCCGTATATTGCGGTTTCAGAATTAAACAATATTAAGGATAATAAACGCAATGGCTCAAAATCACAAAAAGCTTGGCTTGCTTTATGTCAAATTGATAGGTTAAAAAATGCCGAGAAAATTATATTTAAAGGTGAATTCAAGAAAGAGGGTATTGCCGATGAAAGGATATTCTCTGTTGCGATTGAGCGTGCAAGAGGCGTTCTCGGTGATAAAGTGTATATGTTTTCCGATGATATAGTATTTTCATTTCTCGTTACAGCCGCCAAATTGCCTAACCTTGAAAATCTTACTTTTAAAACGTATGCAGATAAATTTCCAAAAGAAACCGAACGTGACCAATTACGTTCACAGAAGTTTTATTCGCTTGTAAAATGCAGAAAATATAACGCTGTTGAAAATTTTGATATGACCGGTGTTGATATTAATTTAACCGATGTCGAAACAGGTTGGACACCATTGATTCAAGCAGTACGCAATCGAGATATAAAAATGGTTGAATATATTTGTAATTTACCAAATGTAAATTTGGATAAACTCGATAATCAAAAATACTGCTTTACACCATTACTTCATTCCGCACAAATACACCGACTGGATATTTTAAAATTACTTGTTGAAAAAGGTGCTGACCCGGAGGTAGGAAGTGCCGGAAAAAATGCTTGGAATACACCTTTAATGGTAAGTGCTTGGGGTGGGTGGAAACAAGGTGTCGAATATTTACTTGAACAGGATGTTTGTGTAAATCAGCAAGATACAAATGGGTATACTGCATTAATAAAAGCTTGTATCAGAGGAAATTATGAGATTGCGTTGTTGCTTGTCCCTGATACAGACGTTAATATTCGCTCACGAGAAAATAAACGTGCAGAAGATTATATTACTCAAATGAACTTGCCTTATGCCGAAGAATTAGTAAAAGCAATCAATAATACTGTTCCCAGATAAAAAACTTGCAAAGGTTTTTTATCTGGGAACAGTTGGCGGCGTGTAATGCCGTCCGCCGCCGTAGGCGGCGAGAGGAAGGTCGGGCTTTGCCTGACCTTCCGAAAATCCTAAAATAAAAACAAGGTTTTTATTTTAGGATTAGTATAAAAAGAAGGAAACTTAATATGATTGACCGTGCCTGTATATCTCTTAACAATAACTGCAACCTCAAATGCAAATATTGTCACTTTGCGGATAAAAATATTACTGACCACTCGGAATTGACATCTGACAATGCTGAAAAAGTGATAAAAAACATCGCAGATTATTGCAGAGATAATAATCTTGATAAATTCAAATTGGGTATAGTAGGCTCGGGTGAACCTTTTTTAAGTTATGATTCTTTGAAAACAATAGTAATTGAAGCTGATAAATACGGTAATTTGTTTTCTTTGTATACCATAACAAATGGTATACGCATTACTAATGAGCAGTTACAATTTTTTTATAATCACAGAAGTCTTATTGTACTAAACTTTTCGCTTGACGGCAATGAGGAGATACACAACACTTTCCGACAAGGTTATGAAAAAACAATTGAAACTATAAATCGATACAAGGAAATATTCGGAATTGCACCGAGAATAAACGCTACTATCACCCGAAAATCTTTGCAAAACACAGAACACTTAGTAAATTATTTCAAGTCAAACGGATTTGACCGTGTTAATTTTTCTTGTGTTTCTGATGTTGCCGACTCGAAAATAGCTGTAAATAGAGAAGAATATGAAGATTTTCTTGATTATTGTTTTCAGCACAAAATTATAATGCGTCAAAAAAATAACGAAAACAAAGATAAATATGATTGTACTATGTATGGTAAAAACTGTGGGGTTGGTCGTACTAATATATTTATTACCAAACAAGGAATTTATCCTTGCGGTAGATTTTACGGCTTAAATGAGTATAAATTAGGTGATTTTGATACTCGGCTAAATGAAATTGAATTAGCTTTCAAAGATTTGAAAAATATTGAAAAAGGTCTATGTTATTTTGATGTGTATGTGGGTAAGAAAAAATGAAGATAGCTTTATACGGGATTTCTCGTTGCGGTAAAGATTACTTGATTCAGCATATATCCCGAAAAATCGGGAATTTATTACACCTTAAAGGTTCTGAAACCCTTAATCAATTGGCACAGGCAAAATTCGGAGTTAAATTCAATCGACTTGATAAAGCTGACAAAGAGCAATTGCGAGTGAGGTTTACTGAAATTGCCGAAATTGAGGAGCAAAAGAGCGAAAATGTGATAGTAGACGCACACTACTCTTTTCCTGCTGATAGTGATTCTTACGAAGTTGTTATGACTGATGCTGACAAAAATTTATATGACGTATTCATTTATATGAACTCTCCAACTGAAAGAATAGTAGAAAATCAAAAGATACGAGATGATACAAAATCTATAAAGCAGTATACCGTTTCAGAAATCGAAAAGTGGAAAGCCTTTGAAATTGAAAATTTGAACAAAATCTGTATCGAATTAGGCAAAGAACTTATTATACTGGACGGAGATATTGCACCGTCAACGGATTTTATTACCGAACTTATATCTTATCCGCAAAAATTTATTGCTACTGAAATTGCGAAGAATATAGTAGCAAACTGTAAAAATATCAGTGATACAGTAATATTGACAGATTGCGACAAAACCTTGTCGTATAACGACACCACAATTGATTTTTGCAAATATTCGAAAATAGATATGAACGTAATTCGCAATGTTTATAAAGGTGAATATTACTCTCTTTACCAATTTTATAAAGCAAATAGTATATACGACACTATTTCCAACAAATATTACTCCGCTTGCAAATTTGCTGCTAAAAATACACAAATTAATACTGAGTTAATAAAAGATATAAAATCAAATAATGTTTCTGCTATCGGACTAACGTCAGGAATTGCGGATATATGGGATATAAAACGAGTAGAAATGTCTTTTCCCGATTTGATTTTCGGAAAATCACGCACGCTTAACACAGACTATTACATTTCATATTTTGTAAAACTCACTGTTGTAAAAGAATTTCATAAAATAGGGAAAAAGGTAATTGCTATCGGTGATTCTCCTATCGACATCGGAATGCTTGAAGAAGCGGACAAAGGGTATATTATAACTTCAACAAAGTTAAGTTCGGGTATTGAGAGGTATATTGAAACTCACTCGAACACTAAAATCAAGCAACTTTCTTATAATCCGATAAAATATAACAACAT
>JAISIJ010000131.1 GCA_031262245.1 Oscillospiraceae bacterium
TCTGCAAAACTATCATATACATTTACGACGCTAAGGGCTTTGCTGTTACATTCTTTTCTAAATTCATTAATTGCAGAACCAATATGCTTAGGAGGTATAAAATCTCGCAACGCATTAAGAGTATTATATGCCTCATTTCCCGTGCATACTTCAGCACCGCAAATACATTTTCCACGTTCAATAATTTGATTGATAGTGTCTGCATTTACGTTTTTAACACTTTTATCAGTAATATTAGCCTCTTCAATTTGTGTTAAAGCATCAAACATCATCTTTGTTGCAAAATATGAGGAAGCATTTTTATTAAATAATCTAAGCAAATCACTTATACGGCTTTTTTGGATTGTAATTAAAGAATTTTTCTGTCTTTCGAGCGATTGACGGCGTTTAGCAAGTTCTTCACTACTTTTATTTTGAAGTATTTCTCTGTTAAGATTTTCTGTAATTTGCGTTAAATATTCTTTTTCACGCTCAATATCACTAAGGCGTATTTCAATTTTTTCTATTTCGTTAATAAGCGTATCAATTCGAGTATTATAATTTTCTAAACTTGCATTACCTTTTGCATCATATTGTTTGTTAAAGCTACTTTTAACAGTCTTCAAATGCTTTAAAGCAGATGTAAAGGCTTTAAGTCCGAGTATACTTTTAACAGCTTCGGCAAACTCTGTTCCTTTACCCCGACTTAGCTGTTTTCCCATAACTTCAATATGCTCACCGTCAAAAAAGAAGTATTTTATCAATTCTTTCGGGATTATTTCTTTCATTTTTTCGTTGGTTTTAAGTCCGTCAATAAACTTTTGTGTGCCGTCCTCAGCTTTATATGCAATTGAAAAACTTCTTTGCCCATTTTCTGAAACATCACCGTTAAATTTTTTAGAGTAATTTTGCTCACTTTTTATTGTATAATCTCTGCCCTGATGTTGAAGAAGTATCTCAACAAACACTTTTTCTTTATCGTTAGGAGTCATATTCATTGCAACAAGTGTGTTGAGTACATCTTTTTCATTAAAATCGGTAGAACCGTAAAAACACCAAGTAAAAGCCTGTGCAAGAGAAGTCTTTCCCGAACCATTCTCACCCATAATTATAGTGACATTCTTTTCGGGGTCAGTAGAAAAAGTTATTATCTGTTCTCCTTTAAATTGGCGAAAATTCTTTAATTTCATAGATTTTAATAACATTCCACTACCTCCTTAATTTTTTTCTCAATATCACCTCGGATTTTTACGTCATCTCTGGCATCTGTTTTTACATTTTCAGCTTCCATACGAATAAGCCAAGTCAACAAATTATTAACTTTCTTTTCGTCAATTTCAATACCGTTTTGTTCAATCATCGCAAAATTCCTCCTCAAAGGTAATCTCATAGTCGTTTATATTGTAAGCCTCTTTGATTTTATCAATCGTATTTGTTGCTTGTCCGATATTCATTGAAAGTCTTGCAAATTCTGTTGCACGAGCTAATTCTCGTTTTACAAGAGATAATTCTAATTTAAATTCACTTTCCGTTATTGAAGAAACTTCGTCCAAAGGTCGAGGGAGTGCAATAAAATCATAAATTTCCGCATAATCTTTTCCGGGAAATTTTCGTAAAACACGACCTCTTCTTTGAATATATTCCTTAGGATTAGTGGTACTTGCAAGAATAAACGCCGTTTTAATTGCAGGAATATTTACACCCTCGTCAAGACATTTTATCGCAACTAACGCCTGTAAATTTTCTCCGTCTGCAAACTCTCTTTTTATAATCTCACGTTCTGAAATATTTTCTTCTGACGTGAAATTAGATATTTTCATATTGAGTTTGTTACCTAATAAATTGTCAACAGCTTTGATTTGTCGTATATCTTCTGATTTATCTGTATCATTGCCATTGAAAAGGGTTGTTGCTCCGCAGTAGACAAGAATATGTTTATCGTTCACATACGGTTTTATATTCTCTTCGAGTTTTACAAGTTTATCTTTAAGTCCTGCAATAAGCCTTGCTCTTTTAAGTGCAATTTTCTTTCCTCTCTCATTCAGCATTCCACGTCCTTTTTTGTCAATAGTGATACACCGTTGTAATTCCAATGAGAGTATTGTAAATTGTTTTAATTCCTCTTCGTTTAAGGTTGTAATAACAGGAAAATACTTGTATCTCGTCAACATTCCACTTTCGATAGCCTGTTCTAATGTGTATTCAATACACTTTTGACCGAAATAAGAATATAATTTTCCCGTACCGTTTTCATCATTGTGACGTTCTAACGTTGCAGACAATGCAAGTCTGTAATTGTAGTTTTCACTCATAAATCGGCTTAAATGTTCCGCACCGAAATTATGAGCTTCGTCAACTACAAGTAATATATCGCCTTTAATTTTGGAAAGTTGTAATTGTACTTTATCGCTTTTAAAGGTTGCATTTGTAGTTACCAAGCAGATAAAGTCTTTGTTTTTTACTTTTAATTTTTGCTTTAATATTGCATTTTCAAGGCGTTTTTGCCAATCTTTTTGTGCAGAGGTGCTGTATGCAATAATAGGAGAGATATTGAATTTTTCAA
>JAISIJ010000146.1 GCA_031262245.1 Oscillospiraceae bacterium
AATTACTTTTTATCTTAATTTAAAATTAATTGAGGTAAAACTTGAATTGTTGTTTTATAAAAAAAATACAGGTCAAGATATTACCGAAGAATTAAAACATCTTAAAGAAGAAATAGCAATCTTTACTAAATCGGATCTTCTATATGCGGATATTAAAAAAATTATTGATAGATATGAAAATTTAACTCAAAGATAACTAAAAAGTGTGGCTTAAAACCACACTTATAATATTATTTAAGCTACTGCTTCCTCATCTGTTTCTGTTGTACCTATACCAACCTGAGGAGGTGCTTCGCCGGTTTCTTCAACATCTTCTGTTCCGCTGAATGATGCAAGAACCGCATCTGCTGCCGCTGTGCCTAAAGTTACGAGAGCCGTAGAACCTGTTTCGCCTTGCATTTCATACACCGCAAGTTTTGCACGAGTATCTTTCATATAATCATCGCAAGCAGTTTCAAGCTCTTCCTTTGTATAAAGCACATTGTCAATTACAACTTCTGCTGCTTTTGTAGGAGTCCAATCTTTCGCCGCTTTATCAAACACAGGCTTAACTTGATTGAATTTTTCCGCCATAGGTTTACCCATTACTTTCAACTCTCGTACAGAATCCCTTTTAGTAGGTTTCTGATTAACACCGGGAGTATATGTGTAATCCAACACGAAGAAATTTCCTACCGGTGTAGCCGGTGTTTCGCCGTTCTCATCAGAAAAAGATTCAAGGGATTTAAGCCAAATATCTGTATATGCTTTCTCAGAGCAAGTATACCACATTACTCTCCAAGATAACTGTTTATCTTCCCCAATCACAGGAGTAGTGGTGTGTTTGCCTGTTTTGTCATCAATTTTTGTGTCAATTACAACAATCGGGAATGTTACTTTTACAGTAGGATTACCGATTACCTGTTGTTTACATAACGCACTGTATTCATTTTTCAATGCCTCACGAGTATCCTCTGCCTCAGGGTCTAACCCCTTTGCACGAGCAATATCTCTGAAACGTGCTCTTGTTAAATCCCAAACCTCCTTAGAAGCCCCACAGAAAGGGCAAGTACCGTCCAAATCATAAGAGGGAAGTTCAACTTTGTCAACACAACGTATATACTGTCCTTGTTTGCCTTGAATACAATAGTGTGCACCGAATCTGTCCATAAGAAAATCTTCCATATCGGCAAACTCGCCGTTCGGACCCGCAACTTTCGGAACGTAAATCAATACCTTGTCATTAACAGGAACGTCAAACACAGGAAAATCTTTATCCAATGTTTTCGCTACAACGGACACACCTGCGTTTTCCGCTGACATTTTCAGTGCTACTGCCAATTCTTCTGCCGGAATTTCTCTTTTTTTCGCTTTTAACATTTCTTTTACCTCTACAACGTATTTTGCCTAAATCCACAAGAACATTACAAAACTCATTTCTCTAAACAAACGTTGCCTTTCAATTCATTTGTTCAAATTTTCAACTGTTCAACTATTCAACTGTTCACAGATTGTAATGTTTTTAAGCATTTGTAAATCGTGCTTTATGTTTATTAACTTACTGTCTACCCGTTTATCTACCTCAAAATAAAAAAGTGCAATTTTTTATTGCACCTTTAATATATCTTTTAATTTATCTACTAAAATACCCCTGATTAAGCAACTTCACAATCTGAATAGCATCATCCAACCTGATTTTGCCGTCAAGAGTTGCATCTGCAATATCCATATCTAAACTTACCCCTGCATTTAACGCTTTTACCAACGCAACCGCATCGGCAAGATTTATTTTTCTGTCCTCGGTAACATCGCACCATAAACCGCTTAATTTAACCGTGCCGTCAGTAAAAACTACTGTGTAAAGCTCGGGAACGCCCTCTTGCGGAAAATATCCGAAAACTGTATAATCTTCACTTTCAACAAATTTTATTGCTGTTTCCTTAAACGAAAAATCTTTAATTTTACCCGATATTTCCGCAAAAATACCGTCCTCGGATATTTGATAATCTGCACCTAACGCCGTATCCCACGAAAAAGTAATCTCATTGCCATTTATCACATAATTAAAACAGGGGTCAGCACCCAACGCACTCAATCCCGGATACAGCTCTAATTCCTTTTCACTCGCACCTGTATCAGCCGAATTACCCTTTGTTATTGAAGTTATTTCAATAGCCTCGCTGTCAAATTCAACCACGAATTGCAAGAAACCTATCTTTGTTTCGGGGATGTTTTCAAGTAAAATATTAGTAGTAAAATTGCCCTTATCATCGGATTTTACACTATCCACCTTAACCCCGAAAGTTTCTTCTGCACTAACCCCTATGAACGAGGTAAAGAAACACCCAACCATAATTAACGCCGCAAAAACCGAGAATAATCTTTTCTTTATCATTAAAAAACACTCCTTAAATTATAATTTAACTGCACTAATTTATTTCAATTAGTGCAGTCTATTGCCTAACTTTTTATTCTTTTTTCGCTTTTCTTGTAGTTATAAAAATACCGCTGCCTGCCAACAACGCCAAAGTTGCTATCCAAGGTATACTATCGCCTGTTTTCGGGGAGGCATCGCTATCCAAAATCTTTTTCAATGCCGCAGTATCTTTACTGTCAACTACACCGTCACCGTTAATATCCCCCGCAATATCGCCGTTTTTAACATACTCTGCAAGCTTATCGGCATCTTTTTGATTTACTTTACCGTCACCGTTTACATCGCCTTTAATCGGTTCTTCAACAGGAGGTTTATAGGTATTTTGTCTGGTGGTTGTCGTAGCTGTGGAATTTGCAGTAGTCGTTGTAGTTGTTGTTGTATTATTATCAGTGCCATTGTCGGATTTAGTTGTAGTACCGTTATTGGTGCTTACAGTTGTGGTAGTAGAATCAGTAGGTGCAGTTGTTGTTCCTTTATTTGAACTTGTGGTCGTTTCGGAAGTTGTTTCTGTGGGAGTAGTTGAGGTAGTGGTCTCGGTAGAAGTTGTCGAGGTAGTTGTTTCGGTAGGAGTTGTTGAAGTAGTTGTAGATGTTGTGGTACTCGTAACAGGATTAACAATTTCGCTCAACGCATCCACGTCCGCACCGTTAATCTCACCGTCACCGTTAATATCGCTGTTGATTTCAACAATTTCCGTTGTGTTATCCTCAACATAAACTTTGAGTTTTGCAACATCATCATTACCTACATTGCCGTCACCATTCACATCACCCACAAGAGTATCAAGCACAGTAACGCTACCGGATTGTTTTGCGAACAAATCTGTTACGTCCTCGTAAGCAGTATCAAGCAACTCAAATGTTGAAAAATCAATAGGAATTACCCCTGCCGCTCCGCTTTTAATTTTAAACTCAAAGTTGGCAATAACTCCATTCGCTGTTTGTGTTTTATCGGGATTGGCGAAATCTGCATAGGAAAAACCGTAATTGTATTTCTCCAATTCGTTACCGTCCTTATCGATTGTGTTCAGAGAGTTGTAACTTTCAACCTGCCCCGAAAGCACACCGTTATCCGTAAAATCTACAAATTCAAGCAGATTTTTATCCCACTCAATGCCTGATTGAAATGTTCCGAAACCCTTATTTTCAGTCATTATAATGGGAACTGTTACCGTTTCACCTGCATAATTGCTTACGTCACCGATTTTTACCCCTGTTTCCTCTGCCGCATAAATGCTGTTTTCAACTCCTACACCCAAATCCGGCACGTTAAAAATTACCGCCGAAGCACCAACCGCAAGTGAAAAAGCCATTATCGCCGCGGTTATTTTCTTTGCTGTTTTCTGCATATTAATCTTACCTCCAAAAATACTTTTGTTTTACACGCTTAATAATTCTGTCTGCTGAGAAACTGTAAGTACAATTCTTGCACACTTCTCATATCAGCACTCGTTATAAAAAATTTTGTTTTATATTCCTTTTTATCCTCTAAATTTACCAATCTAACTGCATAACCTTGTTCCGAATTTAAGTATTTCTGCAACAAACTCATAAACTGCGGAGTGAACATCGCCAAACTAACAACCTTTTCCTCAAAATCAACATCTAACCCCATTTCACGCAATCTCGTAAAACGCTCTGCCACTGTAAGCTCCTTTTCCAAAGCCGCATAATCAATTTCTCCGCCCTCTCTTACACGGTTTTCAGCATTAAGCTCCCCTACATCGAAAATGTTTATGGTATTCCTTTCAACACCGTATTTCTCGCAAAAATCGCTCAAAACTTTCTGTAAATCATCAACACCGTCCTTTGCTTTCATTACCCCATACAGCCGCTTTTTAGTTTCAACTTTTATCTCCTTACCCTGTTTTTCCTCTGCCGTAAACTCCGCTATCATATGGTTAATTTCAAATTCTTTCAGCTCTTTCCAATAGTGTCGAAAAATCCTTTTATATCTCCTTTCCAATAAGGAACACCATTTTTCGCATATTTTCCAACAAAAGCATCTTGCATAGGTGGCTCCAAGCCGTTACTTTTCGCCTGATACCAACTATCCCCAAACCCAAATTCAGTATAAAGCGGGCACCACCCCTCAATCGGCACACTCATTTCCTCTCTCGCAATTTTCATATAGCAATTCCATTTTTCATTAAGAAAAATGAAATTGCTATCACCGCCGAGAATCGGTGGTGCGACGGCGTTAGCCGGCGAGCGTAGACATTGAATTTATTTCAATGTCTACAAGATTTACTAAAAGAACGCCGGGTCAACACTTTCATTAACCTCGCCAAGCAACTCATCGTGAATAAACCCCGTAAACAGCATCCTGCCAATTCTATTATAAAAAAAGCGACCCGAAAATTTTTGTTCTCGGGTCGCTTTTTTAAAATTATCTGTAAAAAATTTGATTATCAGGAAGACCTACATCGTTTTTTAATATTGTTTCTGCTTGAGTACCTGCATAACAATGAACTTTAATGTTTTTAGAACCACCAAAAGAATTATTTGCAATATTTGTTATAGTTTTCGGTAAATATACATCTACTAAATATTCGCAGTCACGAAAAGCCAAACCTCCTTGACCACCTATATCTTTGCAACCCTCCGGTATAGTAATAGTTCTAATACCAGACCTTTCAAAAGCACCATAATCTATACTTTGAACCGTACTCGGTATTTTAACTTCTTGCAACATTTTACAATCAATAAATAGGTGTATGCCTATATTATTAACTTTTGTAACCTCAAGATTTATATTATTTAAACTTGTACAATTATCGAAAGCACTCGCTCCTATTGAAACAATTGTACTCGGCAATACTATTTTCTTTAGATTATTACATAAATAAAAAGCATTTTCCCCTATTAACGTGACTCCCTCTGGAATAATAACAGTTTCAATAGTATCACAATTTTCAAAAGCATAGTTTTTGATTATCGTCACAGTATCCGGAATTGTTATAGTTTTAGGCAGAGTAGTATTGTTCTTAAATTCAGCTTCGCCAACTTCATAAGGGTCATTTAAAGGCAGAACATATTTAGTTGTCGTTACTTTTGTTGTGGTTGTAGTCCGACGAGTCGTAGTTAATGACGGTGGAGCAGTAACAGGTAGAGAAATAGATGACGTCGTAACAGGAACATATACAGGTACAGTCACAGTTACAATAACAGAAGGAGAAGTAATAATTTCTTCTTTTTGGGTTTGTGTTGGTTCTGTGGTTTTGATATTATTTAAAGTTGATGTTGTAGTAGAACTAACATCTGTAGTTGTTTCCAAATTGGATGTACTTGTTGCAGAAGTAGTGGTGGTTATACAGGTAGTTAATGTAGTCGTAGTAGTCGGAGGAGGAGGAGACGTTCGTTTAAATATAAAGAAAAGCACACCAAATACTACAAATAAAATCAAGCACATCACAATTATCTTTTTCTTGGTTTTTTCATTTTCTATAAGTGGGAGAATAAAATTTACTAAAGTGACGATACCTGACAAAGCTGATATTACTCCACATATTGTACTAAATATTTCTGTATTCATAATATTTCACCACCATAAAAACTTACAAATATTGATAATATAAAATAAGTATTTCACATTGTTTCTATAATACTAAATAATTCATAGAAAATCAACACTTTTTTGCAAAAAAATAAATTTTTTTATTAAATTTATCAAATTTTCTTACTAAAAACGTAAAAATCAACACTCTACACATATAACGTGTTTTTTAAAGTTGTTGAGATGTTATGAAAAAGCAGATATTAATTAAGGACAAATGTAAATTATAAGAAAAATCAGCAATAACTCCGAGAGTTATTGCTTTTAATCAGATTCAAGTTTTTTCCTATACAATTCAGTATTTATATCGGTTTTTACAACCTGTTTATACGGATTAAAACCCAAATATTCCTCGTTAAATCTGAAAATACGAGTATGTGCCTTTTTCAAAATGCCGAAGATTTTTAACTCCTCAACACTTTCACAGCTCACTTTCAAATACTCGTTTTCCAACTCAAACGCACAAATATCTAAACTTTCAAGCTCAATCCAAACCAATTTAGGTATGATATATTTCTTTTTCAGCGTCGGCGTATAAGTTTTCTCACCGAAAAAATTCTTTTCATACCCCTCGGCGTTCTCCGCTCTGCACTCTGTTTTGGCATATCTAACCAAAACTCCCAATTTACAAAGCAACTCAAAATGTGTATCGCAATCGCTGCGAACCCTACACATTCCTACCTCAAACTGAACTCTCTCATCCAAAACCCCACCGAAATACGCAGAAATATCATATCCCTCAAATGCGTATTCCTTACCAACAACCCCTTTATCCTTTATGCCTATTTTTCCCTTTAACATAAAGCCACCTGTTCGTGTTTTTGATGTGCCTAATCAAGTTGTCTGCTATTTGGTTTATTGGAAATTTGAATGTATAATAAAAAAATGCAAGCTATGTGCTTGCTTTTCTGTGTGTTGTAATATTATTTAACTACTGCTACTCACACCTTTAAATTTTTTCAATAGATAGAGGGTCAAATCAAATGTGCTTAAACAAAATTTTGTAAGTAGCCACATAAATCTGAAAGGTGTGGATTTACAAAGTTCGTTCAGTCTGAATATACCAAAACGGCACTATCTAACCGGCTGGTTATTGTTATATATGCACTGCTATTAACTTACACAAAGGTTAAAAAGTTCATAACGTCATTTCTTATTGTCTTTTTTTTTAATTCAAGAGCAGAATGACCGCTTTTATAAAGAATTCTTTTAGGGTTACTCCAAGCTAACAATAAATCGTTGGCATCCTCAATTGGTACAAATAAATCATAAAGACTATTTATCAAGAGAATATTTTCTGTTGCTATTACAGGGATATAATTACACGGATTTATTACATCCCAATGTTTATTTAATTGTTCATATGTTATGTTATGCTGTTGTAACTCCGATTTGATTTCTAAAAAGGCTTTTGAATTCCAAACCTCATAAGATAAATTGTTTACTGGGCAAATTGATATTAATTTGTGAATATTTTTATTTTTTGTTACACATAAATTTGCTAATAAACCACCTAAACTTATCCCAATCAAACATATTTTACTATTAGGATACAATTCAGATAATGAGTTAATTAATGCGTTTATTTCTACTAAAGCTTGATAAACAGAGTAAAGTGTACGCTCAACATTTGCACTTATCATTAACTCTCCACTATAAAAAGACGAAGACTCTTGACGTCCCATATGATGAGGCAATGTGTAATAATAAGTGTCAATATTAGCAGAACTAAATGCATCTTGGAATGTTTCCCGTATTCTATTATAATTTCTACTTTTCCAACCATGAATGACTATGGCTACGAATTCGTGATTTCCATCATTATAATCACCTTGTATTTCTCGAAATTTACAGTTTGACATCTGTAAAATATATTGTCCATTCAATAATTCGAGCGTAGCATATTCATTAATAAAATTCGATTCTAACAGTGAAATTTGTTGTCCAATTTTTTCTTCATTCATTGAGAAATGATTCTGTTTAATTTTAGGTTTCTTTTATAATATTGCTACTTCGTCACAAACGCGAGAAATGATTTTCAACATTATACACCCTCCTTTATTATAAACCGACTTCCAGCCAAAGTATAACCTAATCCAAATGAAAGAGCAATAATATATGCTTCTTTGCTTACCATGTTTAATCTGCTAATACAATTATTCAAGTTGGCAATAATATCTGCACATCCCATATGACCGAGTGTTTGATAACTCTTTACAACTCTAACAGATTTCCATTTCTCTGAAGATAAGAAATCAATCCGTAAAGTTCCAGTATTTGAAACAGCAATTGATATTGGCAATTTTTTTATCAATAATGAATTTGTTATATTATACAATACACTTTGGTCTGCAATTTTAAATTCTCCAATTCTAAACAACTTTAGATTTTTGTGTTCCAATTCTAATATCTGACGTGACTGCTCGCAAAGATTTAAAGTTATTAAATTGCAGAAACGAGTATCTTGCACGACGATTGTTTTATCATACAAAACGAACAATTTATTTTTATATGATTTCTTTTCAGTACTAAAAAGAAATGCACCTGCATCATCTCCCCATGTAACAATACTCTTGTATTTTTTTATATTATCTGCGGTTGTTAATGTAGACAACGCATCCATACCTACAATAATCGCATTTTTACATTTATTTGATTTAGTCAAAGCTTCAATAATCTCTATGTTCATTAATGTTCCACAACATGATCCGGTAATATCCCGACATATTGCATTAGTAGCACCGATTTCATTTGCGATAACACTGGAAATCATTGCACCAAAATAGTGTTTATCATAACTATAACAACAAATAATAATATCTATCTCTTCAGCGTTTATATTTGTCCCTTTCAAGACCTTTTCGGCTGCTACTTGTGCAAGACTTATTATTCCTTCATCTCCCGATAATATTTTTTTAGATAAAAACCCTATTTTGTCAAAATACTGAAATTCATCTCCATATAATGATTTACATATTTCACTATCGCTTAAGTTTTTAACAACAGAAATCATCTCATCTTTGCCAATTGTTCGTTGAGGTAATACAACTTCTGAATTTACCAAATAGAGTTTATTTTCCATTTTCATTTTCCTTTCTTGCAAGACTGATAAGACGAGGTTCAAGCCCTGTATGATCGTCTATATCAGAAAATTCATTTTTCCACAGACGCAATGAAAACGTTAGCAGTGCAATACCTAAAGAAATTAATATCCCAAAGATACCTAACGAATCCTCTGCTCCGTTAATTAGTGCCTGATTGAATATAGGCACAAATATTGCAGCCGCACTAACTATATTAGATAATAATATCCAAAACGACTGCTTAAAGGCAGAACGAAAGCTGTTTTTTAACAACTCGTTGTTTGAACTACCCATATAGATTGTCCAATTAATTCTATTAGCTCTATAATAGGTTGATATATTCCATAGAGTGCCAATAATTATACCAAAACAAGTAGGGATATATTTTGCATATGCAGGCAAAGCCATTGTCAATGAAAGAATCTCTGACATACATAAGCCTGACACTAATCCAATTGAAAAATATAATGTTATGCCTATAAATACAAAAGTCAATAAAAATTTTCTGTACCCCGAAAAAAATGTTTCCTTATCTTCTCGACTAATGTTTCGTAGATTTTGAATCTTATTTACGCTTTTATACAGAAAACATAAAAATACATATGCCCAAATGACAAGATAAATTATACCACAGAATACAATAATAATTCCCACCATTATTAATGCGGTAAATATCGCATTAACAGGCATAGAAGAAAAAACATGTGGCTGAAAAAAACACATAATCATAAAAGCACTATAACAGCTTAGCAATCCCTCAATAATTACATGCTGCATAGAGCGTTTAACGAATCGCCAGTAAAGATCCAAAATTTTATGTTTTTTGAGATAGCATAATTTATAATAGACATTGTCATAAAACCGTTTCATATCATTCACTTCCTTGCCGTTCTTTTTCAGTCAGATTGCTACTGCCGTTGCCTTTGCATACAAAGTGGCGAAAAATTAGATTGCAGTTTTCATTGATTTTGCTAAAAGTATATCCGAAGGTTGTACAATAAGAAAAATATTTGATTTATTAACTAAATTTTTAAAAAACAATGCAAAAATTTTTAAAACTCTTTTCGCTGTATTTGGTAAAAAATCTTAATAAAAAAGAATAGGACAAAAGAAAAATAATCTTGCTTTTTATCGAAAAACGTGATAAAATCATTTATGTATATGTACTTGTTTAACAGCAAGGTATCAATGCACCATCTATGAGCTTAAGTATATTATACAAATCTATTCTTGTTTTACTATGGATAAAAACGTGAAATATGTGACAAATTCGTGAGAAAATAGGGGTGACTAATATGAACTTCTCTGAATATACAAAAAATTTAAAAAAACATATGACCGGAATAAAAAACATTGGCACACTTGTCGGGGGATTGTTTAACTCAGCTGGAAGCAACTTTTTCCCAGAAAAATCATATTCAACAGAGGATTCTTATCAGCGACGGCTGTATGGAGGATATAGTAAACTTACTCAGGATATGAAAGGTAGCTTTTCACCATTCAACAAAGTCGGTTTATATAAGTATTTATATGACCATATCGGAGATTCTTCATTGATGCCAATTGCTAAAAATTTTAATCTACTGACTAAATACCCCATAAATAAAAAATTATTTGTTGAAGCACTATGCATTCAATTTGAAAAAATAATTAGCGATGCAAGCAATGATGTTGATAATATAGTTCCGTCAGAATATGCTAATTCAATAAATAAATCAAAATCAGATATTGATAGTACTAACGTAGAAGATCATGTAAAAATATATTTTAAAAAAACAACAATGGAGAGTTTGAGGCTTACACGTTTCTTTAACAACACAGACGATAATGGTTATGGTCTTATGATTAAGGCAAAAAGATCAAAAATACAAATGTTTTCATCTCTTTTTGAATTATATTGCACATTGACAAAAAAAGAAAAAATAGTGTACCTTGAAGCACGTGGAGGCTACGGAAAAACCTATTCGCTACTTAAACTGTATTGTGATTTGATTACAAAAAACGGCGGAACTAATGCAGTTTTTATATCTGCCCGAAAATTTATCAAGCAGGAAAACTGTACAATGCCAATTACTCGCTTCTTGAATTCAAATGTTTTTGAAAAAGAAGCACATCCTCATAATGATTGTGATCTACTATTATCGGCTAATAGTCCTTTTGTTGTGTTAATTGATTCATTAGAGGAAGCAGACTCTCAAATAATTGAGAATTTAAAATTAGAAATTCCTATTTTGTTACAAAAGAATGAAAAAATTATTTTTTTCATAAGTGGGCGTCCTCATCCAATTTATTCTGTAACTAAATGGATGAGTATTGATAAATTTCTGCTTGAGGCTACAATTCCTCTCCTTAGTAACAATTCTGTAGAACTTGTCTTTTCTAAAAACAAGATAAACGATAAGTATTCTCGCATAAATAAGGAAATGCAAGAAATACTCAGAATTCCATTAATACTTGAAACTTTTATTAATACAACATTAAGCGTTGGAAAAACCACCAATACAACAAAATATGTTAATAAAGGTAAAATTCAATTAAAGGTAAAAAAATTCTATACAGAACCTGTTGAATCACTTATAATATGGAATTACTATCATTCATTTACTTACAAGTATTTGAAAACAAGCGAATATGATTGTGGAGAAAAAGCTTTATTGCATTTAATTGCATATGAATATGTATTGCCCGGAGTTGCATATCGCTTAGTTAGGGATAACAATAGATATATAAGTCAACAAACATCCTTGTTGCTTATTAATCAAGAGATTGATAGGTTAGAAAAACAAGTAAGCATATATTATAAACGCTTTCAGCAACTTCCCATTCGGATAGCGGATTTAAATGGACAGAATCTACTTGTTTTTAAGTCAAGCGATGCAAAATTTTCTCCAACATTTTCTGATCGCTATAAAAGTGAAATTACTGATATACTATTGCGTACACTAAGCGATGTTATTGAACTTGATGATACCACTGCTATTGATCACAACAATAAAGATAAAGGAAATGCTCCTGTTTTTGCCCACTAGTGTTTTATTTCTTGTCTTGCAGCACAGCATTTAATAAATTGCATACGATTTCCTGATTTCCATGTTCCGGGTATAGATGTCTGGGTTTCAAAAATATAGATAATGCACGATTTCGCTAATAACAAAAAACATTATATGCAGTCTGTTATGCATCATTACGCAGAACTTGATAGGAGAAAAAACGGGACATCGCGATTAAAGAAGTTAAGTGCTATGGTGTTTGATGTTGGTACCTATGGAACTAAAGAGTTGGAAAATGATTTTTACAACTATTATAGACTTCTTCCTGATGAGTTCTTTTCTTCACCAGAGAAAAAAACTGATGAAACCAAATATAATCATTTTAGAGGAAACGTCAATGTTGCCACAAAGGCATTAATGAATTGCTTTGTAAATCATGAGAATTATTTGCGGTTTAAAACTGGTGAATTGTAAATTAAACCTATAACGTAAGCAACAAAAACGCTGCCATACAGTATAATAAAAAAAAGGGGGGGTATAACTAAACTCAAAAAGAGGTGTTTATGCGTCTAACCATAGAAAAGTGCCGAAACCAATGAATTTAATTATGCAACAAATATAATAATGAAAAAACCGGCACAAAGATTTGTGGGAAAGAAAATTGAAAATTAGTTTTGAGCACCCAAAATGTAATAGAGTATTAGACTGTAATATTGAAAGTAAAAAGGCGACGGTTCAAATTGCATAAAGCAAATATAATATAAAAATTGGTTTACGAAAGTGATATTATGCGGCATATCTTATTGTTTCAGCAAAGGCAGAATGTCGGCAGAAAACTAAACGTCATATTGAAGTAACGTATAAAACCGCTTGATATCTTAATCGTCAATTGTGATAAACACGAAAATTGCCAACACAAATGTAAATTAACAGATTTTATTATAATGGATGAAACTTATTTTACTGACAGAACCGATACTGAAAGGTCTTAAAACGTGGCAGAAAAGCCAATAAAAGCAAGGTAATTGTCGCAGTTTCTCTTACGGATAGCAATAATCCTAATTTTGACATTATGCAAGCTGAAGAAAATTTTAAAGTGCAACAATGGGAATGTTTTGCGAAAATTATATTGAAAAATTAAGCTTTATAACTTTATTTAAATGAATTTTGTTATCGTTTTAATAGAGGGTATATTCCACATTTAATGTTTGATAAATTAATTGATTCTGATATTTTAACTCCAAGTTTGGAATACTATCACTCTGATTTTTCATAATATATTGCTTATGCTA
>JAISIJ010000310.1 GCA_031262245.1 Oscillospiraceae bacterium
AACAAATATGCCTCGAATTTCGCCCAAAACTTAGACGTTGTGTTTTTAAGTGCATCAATATAATACTTAATTCCGTTACCTATCGCTTTCATTCCCGCAACAGCTTTATCGAAAATCTCATCCTCTGTTAATTCCTGTTTTTGAGTAGGCATATTATTTCCGCCTAATTCCGCCGGAAATGCTCCGTAATTGCTTAAATCTCCGCCACCGCCCAAATCCAATGAAGTTCCCGAATTATCAAAAATATCGTCAAAATCAAAACTGTCGGAAATTTCACCCTGACCCGGTGCAAATTCAGGCGGTGAAACCCTGCGTTCTCGTTCCTCTCTTGCACCGCTCATATCACTTTTTCCGCTTAAAATATCACCTGCACCCATTTACACCCTCCTAAAAAATTAAATTCAATAAAACGCTCACCGCAAACCATACCCCTGTGATAATAAACCAAGCCGTTCTCGTTTTTTCATTCAATTTTTCGTGTAATGCAGTAAAAATCGAAATCATTGTAAACACCGCCACACCCCACATAAAAACACCGCCTTTTCTATTCTGCTATCGGTTCTGCCGCCGCTTCACGGCTTCTTTCATACTCCGTCATAAGTCTGCTGTAAAGTTCGCCTGCATATTGATACAAACAATGTGAGAAAATATCACTATCATCAATTATGAAAAATCCGCTTTCTACCGAACCCTCCAACACAAAATCAACAATAACTTCCTCTTTCTCAATCAACCCTTTTTGGCAATTGTTAATTATCATATCGGACATAAATTTCTGTATTTTTGTTCTTGAATTTATACCCTCAGCATCCGTTTTCATTACCAAATCCGCATATGCAAAAAGCTCCGTTTTATCAATTTCAAAATCCTCTAAAATATCGAAATCAAGCATTTTTACGGTTAAAGTTATAACCCTTTTGTTGCCCTCCATAATAGATTCATCTCGCACCCCTACAACCTCAATTGATTTAATTATTTCCGCAAAAAGTTTTCTGCTGAACAGCACAGAATCATCGCTCTCTACCTCATTTGAATAATAATCCTCATACTGCCTTACGATATTTGAAGTTTGGCTGTAAATGCCCGCTGTTTGGAAATCAAGTTGAGCCACAGCCCTCAAAAACCTAAAACAAACCTCTTCGGGTGCTATCCCCGAAACAGGAATTACCTCCAATTCACCCCAAGTATTCCACTTATATCCCTCAGGCGGTATGCCATATTGTGCATTTAATTCATCTTGCTCAGAAGGCTCTGTTTCGGTAGGCTCTTCATATGAAGTACTCGGGTCGATAGTAGTTCCGCCCTTTTCCTCATTCTTTTTCGCCACATTTGCAACAATCAGCAAAATCACAAAAACCACCACAACAACAATTATTACTATCGAGCACCCTATGGGTTTCTTTTTCTTCTTTTCTTCTGCTGCCAAAATAAACCCCTCCTAACTCAAATTAATTCCGGTTCTGAATATATCGCTCTTAGCTAAATCTGCCGGTATCGACATTCTCGATAATGCGTGAACCGTTTTATCCAAACCTATCAAAAATGCCTTGCTATACGGATTTGATAAGAATGTATCACCCTGAACATAACTACCCATATCTTTATTTTCAATAGCAAGTTTATCAAGTTCTTGTTTCATAGGCTCAATAGATAAACGCTTGCAGAGGGCTTCTCTAACCCCTGCATCACCGATACAACCTATCGCTATACTTTGGACATTGCTGAATACCCCAAACTTATCATCTTTCAGCATATCCGCAATATTATTCGTTACGATAATGTTAATATCACCTAATTTTCTACCGCCTGTTAACGCCGTTGTTATGGTTTTATCCGCATCGGGAAAACCGCCCCAACGCTGAAATTCTTCCCATAATTTAAAGTTATATTTGCCTGCACTTTTAGAAAAAACAGAACGTAAATAACTGATATTCGCCGCACAAAGCTGCATTAACGCCATTTGGATTTTATCAACGTTTGCTTCACTTTTACCTGCCATTCCAAACGAACAAATAACCAATTTTGCCGCTATTACATCGTGAACCGGGATTCTGTTTTTAAATAAACTCGCATTAACCCCTGATTTTTCAAAGTATCTCGAAACTTTACCCAAACAAAACTCCAGAGCTTTCTGATACCCCGGGTTCAACGAAACAAGTCTATTCACATCGTTCTGTGTTACGCCTAATGAAACTCCGCTTTGTCTGCGTTCAAACAAGGATTGTTTAAATTTATCCGTTCCCGTACTGCCGTCAGAAACCGTTAAATCTTTCAAACAAGCATAAACATCAAATAATGTTAAACCCTTTGAGTTACCCCAAGTTTTCATATCTTCCATTATTACGCCGCGTTTTGTATACGCCAAAGAAACCGCGTCACCCAACGCTATATCAATCCACTCATTTTGCTCCGAAACCTCACCCAACAGCGTTTTGAAAATTGCCATCGTAAATGAGGTGCTTAAACCATACATACCCTTATCAATCTCACTATCGCCTGTAAGTAAAATCTCAACAGGGTCGAAATATGCTCCTTGCCCCTCCGCCATATTGATAATCTCAACCTTATCATTCTTACCCAAAAACTTCGCTAACGGTATATACTCAAAACCCTCAATATCCATAATCGTACCGTTATAATGCCGATTTGCTAAAATCTGCATAAGCAAACCCTTTACAAAATAGGATTTTCCGCCACCTGTTTCAGCCGTAATAATTATGTTTTCCGCACTCTCACTCGTTATCTTAAAAGGCTTTAAACAAGGAAAACCGCTGTATATGTCGGTTCCCCAATACAATCCCCTTTTACCCACAGTTCCTTGTGAATACGTTCCGAACCTTGCCAACATTTCATCAGGCAAAACCGTATTTCCCACAGCCGCCGTGATTTTCGGGTCAATCGCCAAACTGAACGGAGAAAAAACTTTCAGAAAATCCTGTATATTCAACAAAACTCTCGTAAGTTTTAAACCCCTCGATTTGCACATATCCTTTAAATCCTGAACCGTATCATCAAAGTTTACGCCCCTTTGCCCGCTAACAAACAGCATCGTTCTGTAAACAAACAGCTTTCTCTGCCTGCGAATATCCGCTTCAGATAAATACGTTAAGGATTCTTTTCTGCGTTGTGTGCTATCCAATTGTTTCAAGTTCTCGTGCAAATTATACTCGTTCACATCGCCTATATCGCCCTCTAAAACCTGCCAAGTTCGGAGTTTTGCTTTCATTTGCGGCGAATCCCAAGGTATCTTATGTTTTTCAAATGTACTCACAAAACTAATTCTTACACCCTCTCTCGTTGCACTCCTCAATTGCGAACGAAAGCCAATATCCAGCTCCTGCGGATACCCATCCAACGTATACATAAAGGTTACGTTGTTATCCCCTGAATACATAGCCTTTAAATCTACATAGTAATTCGCATACCGTAAATCACCCTTAACAGAGTCATCTCTGCACAGAAAATTATAAAGTATCTCATCCCATAACTTAAATCCGTTTAATTTCAAGAGTATCACCTACCTTATCTCAATACCGATATGTTTATCCATTTTACCGAAAATATTAAATTTCTTGTTCATTGCAACATACGCACTTTGCCGTTTATCAGGCTCTGTCGCCACAGGATACCCCATTTCCCCCGCAACAGTCGGTATAGAAAGAAAACAGTTTTTATAATCCACAACAGGAAAAATACAAGTATCGGCTTTAAGTTTATACCTATCAAGGTCAGTCGCACCGCTCACAGCATTTAAATTCTTAACCCCATTACCTTGAACAATCGTAGTATTTCCGTAAGTTCTGTCAACAACAATTATTACCTGTGATTGTGAGGATTCCTCAAAAATCGTGTTCATTACAGTTTTTTGCGGAATATCCGTTACGATTATTTCACCCTCATAAACGCTGTGATTTGCAATAGATTCCTCTTTAACCATCGAGAAAATATCCGCATTATCATACTTTTTATATATTAACGAACCTTTCTGTACTACAAATATAAGCTTTGTTCTTTTCTGCCTTGCAACCTGCAAATAATTTTTATACGCCAACAAAAATGAAGTTAAATATCTGCAAGGTGAATATTCCCTAACAACCAAAACCCTCTGATTAGCCTTAACATTGTACTGAAACGGCTGATAAAACTGCACCGAAGCCCCGGGGCGTGATGTTAATCTTGCTCTCGGGGATAACTGCTCTTTATTTTGCATTGCACTTATATCAGCAATGTGCTTTTCAAGCTGTGTTTTCTGATTTGTAAGCTGTTTCATATGCTCCAAAGTTTCGGTAAACATCTCCGCAACAAGGGAACCTATCTCTTTTCTGCTGCCCTCCCATAAAGCCAATTCTTCTTGCAATGCTCTTACCGCATCTCTCGCTTTATTTATGAAATACGGCGAAATAGCTTCATTTTCCTCAACAACCCTTACGAAATCCTCCAAAGCACGCAATGACTCACCGTTATACAAAACCAATTCCGTACTATCTGAATATTCTATATCAATCAAGGCATCAAGCTCGTTTTCGCTATCAAAATAAAAATCACCCTCGAAACATTTACCACCAATTCCCTCAACCCATAGCTTAACCAAACTATCCAAACTCTCACAAAGATAGAAAAAATTACACTTGTGTTTCTCTGAAACAGCATTCAAAACCCCACCCATAAGCTTAATATTATCGCCGAAATCCCAAAGAATAACCGTTTCAACACCGCTCATTTCCTTTACTTCCGCAAGCTTTTTTACCACCTTGTATTTTTCAAAATTATCATTCAAACTTTTGGATACTATTACTCGCATAACTGCTCCTTATTCTGTTATATTTCTCAAAAACGCCTCATCAACCTTGCTACGCTCAATCGTTCGCATTTTCAACCAATCAGGCGATTCAGAGTCAAACTCAATCATATCGTAAACAAACTTTTTCAATTTGTTTACATCGGATTTGCTGTCACCTTTCGTTAAAACCAAAACACCAGTTCCCGTTATTTTACGCTTTTGTTTTGCCGATAACTGCGTCCTGTCAAGCAACGCCGAAATATTCATAAACCCTCTGCGAGTTTTCTCAACTACCAATACCGCCGTCCCCACTGTCAATAAATCCGCCAATAAATGCAGTTTTAACCCAACAGCGTCAACAATTACGCAATCATAATCCGTGTGCATATCCAAAACTACCGATTGGCAAATATCCAATTCCTCATCACTAACCTCACACCCAAATCTCGTTGAAAGAATATCTAAATTCACATCATAAGGCATTACACAATTTTTAAATGCCGCTTCGTTTCCACTATCTATCGAAAAATAAAGGTGCAACTCTCGTCACACCTTAACTTTATACGTTTCTAAATCTACCACTTTTATTAAATCCATATAGGCATCTTCCTCTGTTGCCGTATCCCTGATTTTATGCAGTTTTTCATATGCTTTATACGGTAAACCCCTCTCTCCTTATCGCTCAAATTCAGTTTACAATCTCGGCTTTCTTTATACACCATTTCTTTCAACGAAAACCCCACCGTTTTGCTTACATTCCAATTTTTCGCCGTATACCCAAACTGCGGTGTATCGTTATACTTGAAATAATTCTTGCAAGTCGGCAAAACAACATCGCTTAAAATAGTTACATCGG